>NZ_RZOF01000404.1:0-5204 GCF_003998955.1 Mesorhizobium sp. M4B.F.Ca.ET.017.02.2.1
CTCGACCCCCCCCGGGTCGCCCCGCCGCTCGACGCGCCAGCCGTCGGCGAAGTCCGAGGCGAGCTCGGCGACGAGCTGGTTGCCCTCGCGCCGCACCGAACGCAGCCTGGTGTTGATGGTGATGGTGACGCCCTTCTCCTGGAAAACGCGCATATAGGGCACATGGTTCAGGCCGCCCATTTCCGGCGCGAAGAAGCGCTCCGGCGAGACCAGCTCCAGCCTGGAGCCGCCATTGGCGATGAGTTCGGCAGCCCCCATGCCCTGATGGCCGCCATTGTCGTCATAGAGCAGCACGCTCTCGGCCGGTTTGACGGCACCCGCCATGATGTCCCAGCTCGAGGTGACGAGGTTATCGCCGGCCGTCAGCGGCGGATTCTGCGGTAAGCCGCCGGTGGCGACGATCACCACATCCGGCGACAGTGCCAGCACATCATCCTTCTCGGCCCAGGTGTCGTAGCGGATCTCGACGCCGAGACGGTCCAGCTCCGCCAGCCGCCAGTCGATGATGCCGATCAGTTCCTTGCGGCGCGGGTTCTGCGTCGCCAGCCGCACCTGGCCGCCAGCCTGGCTGGAGGCTTCGAGCACCGTCACCTGATGGCCGCGCTCCGCCGCGACGCGCGCCGCCTCCAGGCCGCCGGCGCCGGCGCCGACCACGACCACCTTGCGCCTGGGCCCGCCGCTCTTCGCGATGATGTGCGGTATCTCGGCCTCGCGGCCGGTCGCGGCGTTGTGGATACACAGCGCCTCGCCGCCCTCGTAGATGCGGTCGAGGCAATAGGTGGCGCCGACGCAAGGCCGGATCTCATGCTCTCGGCCCTCCATCACTTTGCGCATGATGTGCGGATCGGCGATATGGGCGCGGGTCATGCCGACCATGTCGAGTTTTCCCGTCGCAATCGCGTGGCGCGCGGTCGCTACGTCGGAAATGCGTGCCGCATGGAAGGTCGGGAACTTCGTCGCCGCCCTCACCTCGCCGGCGAAATCGAGATGCGGCGAGGAGCGCATTCCGGTCACCGGGATGACCTTGGTCAGTGCTGCATCGGTCTCGATCGAGCCGCGGATGATGTTGAGGAAATCGACCTTGCCCGAGGAGGCGAGCCGCCTGGCGATCTCGACGCCCTCCTCCTTCGACAGGCCCTTCTCAAAATCCTCGTCGGCGACCATGCGGATGCCAACGACGAACTTTTCGCCGACCGCGGCGCGCACGGCGTCGAGCACCAGGTTGGTGAAGCGCAGGCGGTTGTCGAGCGAGCCGCCATATTCGTCTTCACGATGGTTGGTGGCCGGCGACCAGAAGCCGTCCATCAGGTGGCCGTAGGATTCGAACTCGATGCCGTCGAGGCCGGCCGCCTGGCAGCGCTGCGCGGCGGACGCATAGTCGGCGACGATGCGCTCGATATCCCAGTCCTCGATGGTCTTCGGAAAGGCGCGATGCGCCGGCTCGCGCACCGGCGAAGCCGACAGCACCGGCAGCCAGTCGGCCTTGTTCCAGCCGGTGCGGCGGCCGAGATGGGTGATCTGGATCATCACCTTGCAGTCGTGCTCGTGGCAGGCATCCGCGAGTTCGGCGAGCCACGGCACGATGCGGTCGTCATAGACATGCAGATTGCCGAAGGCGGCCGGGCTGTCGCGCGAGACGATGGCCGACCCGGCGGTCATGGTCAGCGCCATGCCGCCCTTGGCCTTCTCGGCATGATAGAGCCGGTAGCGCTCTTTCGGCATTCCATCCTCGGAATAAGCCGGCTCGTGGCTCGTCGACATCACCCGGTTCTTCAGCGTCAGGTGCTTGAGCTGGTAGGGCTGGAGAAGCGGGTCGTTGCTGGTCATCGTCTTCCTGCTGGTTCAAGATTGTGGTTGAGCAGCGCGCGCCGCCCAGCGTCCATTTCTCGCATCGGATCGGTCCGAAAACCGCTGCGCGCCTTCCGGTCCGGTGCTAATGAGCGGCAAAACTCAAGGAACTCGGACCCATGATCGACACCAAAAACCTCACCCAGCTCGGCGCGCACGTCGAGACGCCACAGAGCCCTGAAACAGCGGTCCTGGAGACCGTGCCGTTTACGCGCGGTGACGGGCCGCCGGCGATCGTGCGCTTCACCTGCCCGGAATTCACCTCGCTCTGCCCGGTCACCGGCCAGCCGGATTTCGCCCATATCGTCATCGACTATGCGCCCGATGCTCTGCTGGTGGAATCGAAGTCGCTGAAGCTGTTCATGACCTCGTTCCGCAACCACGGCGCTTTCCATGAAGACTGCACCGTGATGATCGGCCGCCGCATCGTTGAAGCGACCAAGCCGCTCTGGCTGCGCATCGGCGGCTACTGGTTCCCGCGCGGCGGCATCCCGATCGACGTGTTCTGGCAGACCGGCGCGCCGCCGGAAGGCGCCTGGCTGCCCGACACCGGCGTGGCACCCTATCGCGGGCGCGGCTGAGCGGGATGGCGTGATCGCGCTCATTCGCACTGGTACTGGCTGAGCGCCCATTCGCCGGTGACCGACAGAAGGTCGGAGATCTTCCAGTCGCCGCCGACCTTCTTCAGCTTCCATTCCAGCCGGTGCGCGTTGTTTGCGACGACGAAGGCGACGACCACCTTGGCCTCGTCGCCCCTGACCGCCTCGATCGTCTTCAGGCTGCCTTCGATCGCCGCCTTGTCGTAGTCGGCATTGTCGAGCGCCATGTTGGGATCGAGGCATTCGCCCTGCCCTGAGTTGCGCAGCGCATCGCTCTTGTCGAGCACCGTTTTCGCTGGGTCGATGAAGTTCTTGCGCTCAGCCGGATCGAGCTCAAGCCCGAGATGCTCGTAGAACGGCTTCACCAGCGCCGTCGGCGAATCCGGCAGCACCGGTGCTGCAGTTGCACTTTCCGCTGGCGGCGATGCGGCCGGCGGGGTTGCCGTGTCGTCGGAAGGCGCGTTGTCGGCCGGGGCATTTGCCGGTGGCGCGCCGAACAGGCCCTGGGCGCAGGCGCCGCTCACACCCGCCGCCAGCATCGAAATGGTCGCAAACGCCAGGACAATGCCACGCACCATGGCATTACTCCGGCGCCTTGTCGGGCATGCATTCCAGCGCGCTCAGCGTCCAGCCGCTGGTCTTGGAGGCGATGTCGGCAATCTTCCATTTGCCGTCGACCTTCTTCAGCGACCAGACCATTTCGCGTTTGGAATCATCGCCTTCCGGGAACAGGCTGAAAGTCGCCGTGACCTCGGCGCTATCGCCGTTGACGGCTTCGGCAAGCTTCAGCGTTTTCGCCAGGGTTTTCTGATCGAAGTCCTGCGCGTCGAGGCCCGGATCGAAGTCGAGGCAGGCGACCTCGTCCGGATTGTTCTTGGCGGCCCGATCGTTGAGGGCAAACAGCTTGGTCACCGGCTCGGTGAAACGGTCGCGATATTGCTCGTCGCCCTCGAACCTGACCTCGGGAACATAGAAGAACTTCACGGCGTTGGAGGCCGGGCCCGCCAGAGCGGCGGCGGGCAAGGCAACGGAAAGGACGGCGGCCAGCACTATCGGTCTCATCGAGGATCTCCGGGCATCGGCAAAAATGGCAAGACGCCCCTTGCATATCGGCTTTTTTGCGGCTCATGAAGTCCCGGAGCGCCGCCCTCGGGCGGCCCGCCGGATGTCGCGGAGGGTCGCAATCGCCGACGATGCTGGCCATATGCAATCGCCGCGACCGTCACTGTATTCTCAGCCTCCGAACGTCGCGACAGGCGCTTTGAGTTGGGAGCGCTCAGGCTTGACGCCGAGCCCTGGCATCTGGGGGACCCGTATATGCCCGTTTTCGATAATGATCGGGTTTGCGGGGTCCATGTGCCCTTCGATGTATTCCTGCGCGATCCAGGCCCCCTCAAAACGCCTCGGCTCGACGGTAGCGGCGAGGTGCACGCATGCCGCGGCGATGATGTCCCCACCCCAGGCATCATCGCAGCTGTGCGGCAGCGATCGTATCGCGCACAGGTCGCGGACCGTGACCATCTTGGTGAGGCCGCCAAGGCGGGTGACCTTCAATCCGAATCCGTCCGCGATGCCTGAAGAAATTGCCAGCAGGACGGCATTCAAATCCTCGGTATTCTCGTCGAGGTAGACCGGATGGGTCACGCGTCCCTTGAGGCTCGCGACTTCCTCCATTGTGTTGCAGGGCTGTTCGAACACGAACGGGATTGCCTGGCAGAGCCGGTCGATGTGCAGCGCCGCCGCGGTGGTGAGGCCACGATTGGCGTCGACCGCGATGCGGGCCTTGAAGCCCACCGCCTCCCATACCTTGTGCACGGTGGCGAGGTCCTGTTCGATATCCCCTCCGCCTATCTTGATCTGAAGCCGTTTGTATCCGGCCTTGACCTTGTCCGCGGCAATACGCGCCGTCTCGTCGGGCGCACCGACGATAGTCGAGTAGTAGGAAGGCACACGATCGGTGAGCGCGCCGCCCAGGAGTGTTGAAACCGGCACGCCCAGCCGCTGGCCGGTGAGGTCGAGGAAGGCTATGTCCAAGGCCGCCTTGGCATAGTTGTGGCCGTTCAGCCGCTCGTCCATTCGCTTCGCAAGGCGGCGCATGGACGCGGTGTCCTCGCCGATGAGCCCGGGCGCCATTTCGGCAATTGCCGCTCGCGCACCCAGGGCGTGTTGGGGCTGGTAGACAGGGCCGACCGGGCACGTCTCACCCCAGCCTGACAGTCCATCCTCGGTGGTGACTTCAACCAGCGTGCTGTCCAGATCCCGCACGGTATCGCTGGCCATCCTGTAGGCACCGCCTTTGACAGGCAGGAGCACCTGATAGACCTTGATCGACGCGATGCGCATGCGGGCGTCAGCCCCCTTCGAGCCAAGCGATTTTGGCCACCCAGCCGACCTCACGCCTGACGTTCACAAACCCGGATCGCATCGCTGTGCTCAAGTCCGCACATTGTGCTTGCGCTTCATGAAGTCCTTGGCGGTCTCGACCGCCACCGCCGCGTCGCGGCAGTAGGCGTCGGCGCCGACCGCCTTGCCGAACTCCTCGTTGAGCGGCGCGCCGCCGACCAGCACGACATAGTCGTCGCGGATGCCCTTTTCCTTCATCGTGTCGATGACGACCTTCATGTAGGGCATGGTGGTGGTGAGCAGCGCCGACATGCCGATGATGTCGGGCTGGTGCTGCTCGATCGCCTCCAGATACTTCTCGACCGCATTGTTGATGCCGAGGTCGATGACGTCGAAGCCGGCGCCCTCCATCAT
>NZ_RZOF01000405.1:0-5198 GCF_003998955.1 Mesorhizobium sp. M4B.F.Ca.ET.017.02.2.1
GGACGAGAAGGCGGCGTATGCGCTGATGCAGGCCGCCGCCGAGGCCGGCAATCGCCTGGCGCAGTTCAATTTCGCGCAACTGCTCGTCCAGCAGGATCCCGGCGATGCCGGCATCGCCAAGGCTGCCACCTATTACGAGCGCGCCGCCGCGACGGGACTGGCCGACGCGCAATATGCGATGGCGCAGATCTACGCCAACGGCGTCGGCGGCAAGCCGCGCGACGACTCCCAGGCGCGCACCCTTTTGGCGCAGGCCGCCAGGCAGAATTACGACACCGCGCAGATCGACCTCGCCACCTGGATGATCGAGGGGCGCGGCGGCAGCCGCGACCTGAAGTCGGGCTTCGGCTGGATGAAACAGGCAGCCGAGGGCGGCAATGTCGCCGCCCAGAATCGCCTCGCCAAGCTCTACATGGAAGGCATCGGCACCGATCCGGACCTGATCCTCGCCGGCGCCTGGTATATCGTCGCCCGCCGCGCCGGGCTGATCGACCCTCAGATGGACGATTTCCTGCAAGGGCTCGACGACGACCAGACCAAGCAGGCGCTGCAGAAGGCGAACCGCTTGCCCTGACGCGCCGGCGGGCAGCGGGCAGGCGGCAGCCGCCGATCGGGCTGCGTCGCCCCGCTCCCTTGCCTCTCCTGGCGATTTGTGGTCTTGGAAGCGCCAAATCGCCGTTCGTGGCGAAAATCTCATTCCGGATCACATCATCATGGCCAAGATCAATGGCAACGAAATCCGTCCCGGCTATGTCATCGAGCACGATGGCGGGCTGTGGGTCGCGGTCAAGACCAACACCGTCAAGCCCGGCAAGGGCGGCGCCTACAACCAGGTCGAGCTGAAGAACCTGATCAACGGCACCAAGCTCAACGAGCGCTTCCGCTCGGCCGAGACCGTCGAGCAGATCCGGCTCGACCTCAAGGATTTTTCCTTCCTCTACGAACAGGACGACGCGCTGGTGTTCATGGACACCCAAAGCTATGAGCAGCTCGAACTGAACAAGGATTTCGTCGGCGACCGCGCCGCTTTCCTGCAGGACGGCATGATGGTCACGGTCCAGCTCTATGAGGAGCGTCCGATCGGCATCTCGCTGCCCGACCAGGTGACGCTGACCATCACCGAGGCCGACCCGGTGGTGAAGGGCCAGACGGCCGCCTCGTCCTACAAGCCGGCGGTGCTGGAAAACGGCATCCGCGTGCTGGTGCCGCCGTTCATCGGCGCCGGCGAGCGCATCATCGTCGACACCAACGAGATCACTTACGTGCGCCGCGCAGACTAAAGCGCCAAGCAGCAGGAAAAGAAAAAATGGCGCGTTCCGCGATCCTCAATGTCATGGTCCAGGCCGCGATGAAAGCCGGCCGCTCGCTGTCGCGCGACTTCGGCGAAGTGCAGAACCTGCAGGTGTCGATGAAGGGGCCGGGCGACTATGTCAGCCAGGCCGACCGCAAGGCCGAGGACATCCTGTTCACCGAACTGTCGAAGGCCAGGCCCGGCTATTCCTTCCTGATGGAAGAGCGCGGCGCCGTCGAGGGCGAGGACGGCCAGCACCGCTGGATCGTCGATCCGCTCGACGGCACGACCAACTTCCTGCACGGCATTCCGATGTTCGCCATCTCGATCGCGCTGGAGCGCCAGGGCCAGGTCGTCGCCGGCGTCGTCTACAATCCGGCGATGGACGAGCTCTACACCGCCGAGCGCGGCGGCGGCGCCTTCATGAACGACCGTCGGCTGCGGGTTGCCGGCCGCACCAAGCTCATCGATTCTGTGATCGGCTGCGGCGTGCCGCATCTCGGCCGCGGCCAGCACGGCAATTTCCTCATCGAGCTGCGCAACGTTATGGCCGAGGTGTCGGGCGTGCGCCGCCTTGGCTCCGCCTCGCTCGACCTCGCCTATGTCGCCGCTGGCCGCATGGACGGGTTCTGGGAAGTCGGCCTGTCGGCCTGGGACATCGCCGCCGGCCTGCTGCTGATCCGCGAGGCTGGCGGCTTCGCCTCCGATTTCGAGGGCGGCCAGGAGATGCTGGAACGTGGTTCTGTCGTCGCCGGCAACGAGATCATCCAGCGCGCGCTGCTGAAGACCGTCAAGAAGCCGCTGTCATCCGGCAAATCCGGTTGACGGGCGCGCCGCGCTGAAGCGCCGCAGTCGCAAAACCGCAACCAAAGCTTGAAATACTGTCCGGCAAGCGCCCAGATGAGGGCGATGCAGGACCGCTCATGAGCAATTCAGGGCCACAGATCGAGATCCCGTTCGTCGGACGCTGGCACTATTCGCGCGCCGAAATGATCGCCGACGGCATCGTTCACGCGGTGGGCATCGTGCTGGCGATCGCCGCGGGCTCGGCCTTCCTGGCGCTTGCAGCCTTCCATGCCGGACCCGGCGAATACATTGCCGCCGCCTTCTATGTCGTCGCGCTGCTCACCGTGCTCTCGGTGTCGCTGGCCTATAATCTGTGGCCGGTGTCGTCGCCGGCGAAGTGGATCCTGCGCCGCTTCGACCATGCCGCGATCTACCTCCTCATCGCCGCCACCTACACGCCCTTTCTCGCCCAGCTCGACGGCTCGCCGCTGGCCGTTTCGATGATCGTGCTGGTGTGGACGGCGGCGGTGGTCGGCATCGCCATCAAGGTGCTGTTCCCCGGCCGCTTCGACCGCCTGGCGATCGTCTTCTACCTGGCCATAGGCTGGAGCGGCATCGTGCTTGTCGGCCCGTTGGTCCAGACCCTGCCGGCGACATCGATCGCGCTGATCGTCGCCGGCGGCATCGTCTATTCGCTGGGCGTCATCTTCTTCGCCTGGAAGGGCCTGCGCTTCCACAACGCCGTCTGGCACGGCTTCGTCGTCACCGGCGCCGGCCTGCACCTGGCAGCCATGGTCGACTGTCTGGTGATAAACCGCTTCTAGGACATGATCCCGAACCGGTTTTCGGAAAAGATCATGCCGCAACAGGAAGATGGAGCCCCATCCCGTTTCCATCGGGAGGGAACAGGCTCCAAAGCCCGGCTCGGCATTCTTGCCAAGCGCCATTCAATTTGGTCACAATTCCGTTTAGAGTCGCGAACTGGTTGATCGGCGGCAGCCGCATCGGAAACGGGGCACGAATGGCTTTTCTCAGATCCTTCGGCATCGGCAGACGCTCCGACGTTCTGATCTACGACCCTCATAAACTGTCGAGCCCGCAGGTTTTCCTGCTGACCATGATGATCTTCCTGATCATCGTCGCTTTCATCGCCGCCATCCTGACCCGCCAGGTCTCGACCGCCTTCTCCACCAATCCGGGCCTCAACGGACTGATCATCGGCGTGCTGGTGGTCGGCATCCTGCTCGCCTTCGCCCAGGTCGGGCGCCTGTTTCGCGAGGTGCGCTGGGTCAACTCCTTCCGCGCCGGCTCGGAGACCACCGAACCTGTGCTGCTGGCGCCGATGAAGGCGATGATCGGCCGCTCGTCGACGGTCGCCTTCTCGACGACCTCGATGCGCACCATGCTCGACTCGATCGCCACCCGCCTCGACGAGAGCCGCGACACCTCGCGCTACCTGGTCGGGCTGCTCGTGTTCCTCGGCCTGCTCGGCACCTTCTGGGGCCTGCTCGGCACCATCGGCTCGATCCGCGAAACCATCGAAGCGCTCGATCCCGGCACCGGCGACGCCGCCGCCGTCCTGGATTCACTGAAGCAGGGACTGTCGGCGCCGCTCGCCGGCATGGGCACCGCCTTCTCGTCCTCGCTGTTCGGCCTCTCCGGCTCGCTGGTGCTCGGCTTCCTCGACCTGCAGGCCGGCCGGGCCCAGACCCGCTTCTATACCGAGCTCGAGAACTGGCTGTCCTCGGTCACCGACCTTTCCTCCGACATCGTCGTATCCGATAATGCCAGGAGCGAGCCTTCCGACGAGATCCGCCTGTTGTCGGAGCGCCTGCGCAGCCTGCAGGAAAATGGCGGCGGCTCCAACCCGCGCGTCGCCACCGCCATGGCCAATCTCGCCGACGGCATTTCCGGCCTGGTCAAGAACATGCGCTCGGAACAGCAGATCATGCGCGATTGGGTCGAGGCGCAGTCCGACGAGCAGAAGGCGATGCGCAACACGCTGGAAAAGATCGCCGACGCCCTGAAGAAGCAGGGAGTGCACTGACGTGGCACTGGCGCGGGCGCGGCGTGCCGATCGCCGCATCGACTACTGGCCGGGCTTCGTCGACGCGCTGTCGACGCTGCTGCTCGCCATCATGTTCCTGCTCACCGTCTTCGTGCTGGCGCAGTTCCTGCTCGGCCGCGAGATCTCCGGCAAGGACACGGTGCTCAACCGCCTCAACTCGCAGATCAATGAACTGACCCAGCTGCTGGCGCTGGAGCGCTCGACGACGCAGGACAGGGAGGACTCGCTCGCCAATCTGCAGGCGTCGCTGTCGGCGTCTGAGGCGGAAAAGAGCCGGCTCGAACAATTGCTGGCGCAAGGCGCCGGCGCCGGCGACGCCGCCAACCAGCGCGCCGCCGCCCTCTCCGGCGAACTCGACAGCCAGCGCCAGATCAGCCAGCAGGCGCTGAGCCAGGTCGAGATCCTCAACCAGCAGATCGCAGCACTGCGCAAGCAGATCGGCGCGCTCGAGGACGCGCTCAACGTGTCGGAAGCGCGCGACCGCGATTCCAACACCAAGATCGCCGATCTCGGCCGCCGCCTCAATGTCGCGCTGGCGCAGCGCGTGCAGGAGCTGAACCGCTACCGTTCCGACTTCTTCGGCAGGTTGCGCGAGATCCTCGCCGACCGTGAGAACATCCGCATCGTCGGCGATCGCTTCGTCTTCCAGTCGGAAGTGCTGTTCCCGACTGGCTCCGAGGAGATCAACGATGCCGGCAAGGTCGAGATGAAGAAGCTCGCCGACGCCATCATCGAACTGCAGAAGGAAATTCCGCCGGAGATCAGCTGGGTGTTGCGCGTCGACGGCCACACCGACAACAAGCCGTTGTCCGGCACCGGCCGTTATCGCGATAATTGGGAGCTGTCGACGGCGCGCTCGACCTCGGTGGTGAAGTTCCTGATCGAGAACGGCGTGCCGGCCAATCGGCTGGTCGCGGCCGGCTTCGGCGAGTTCCAGCCGCTCGACCCCGCCGACACCGACGAAGCGCGCACCAAGAACCGCCGCATCGAGTTGAAGCTCACCGAACGGTGATCGCGTATCACGCGAATTTGTTCGCCGGCTCAACGCTAGGG
>NZ_RZOF01000406.1:0-5197 GCF_003998955.1 Mesorhizobium sp. M4B.F.Ca.ET.017.02.2.1
GTCCGGAGGTGACCCGCAGAAAGTCCGGCGGCACATTGTCGAGCATGATCGCACGCTTGTCTGCGGCACTTTGGCCGACGAGCCCTTCCCGAAGATCGAGCCGTTGCTTGATGGCTGCCTTGCTCTCGGCGCCGTACGACGCCGCCAGCTCCAGATAGGACTCATCTTCGTCGCGGTTGGTCACATAGAACACGCCGTATTGAGCGTTCACCAGCGGGGCGAGTTCGGACATGATCAATCGCGAAACCGTGGCGAGGTCGCGCTCGCCCTGGAGCATCCGGGAGAAGCGAGCCAGATTGGTCTTCAGCCAGTCCTGCTCTGCGTTCTTCAGCGTCTGATCCTTGAGGTTGCGGATCATCTCATTGATGTTGTCCTTGAGCGCCGCGACTTCGCCCGAGGCCTCGACACTGATCGAGCGGGTCAGATCGCCCTTTGTCACGGCGGTCGAGACTTCTGCGATGGCGCGCACCTGGGTGGTCAGATTGGCGGCCAGCTGATTGACATTGTCCGTCAGGTCGCGCCAGAGACCGGCTGCACCAGGCACCCGCGCCTGCCCTCCGAGCTTGCCCTCGATGCCCACTTCGCGCGCGACGTTGGTCACCTGGTCGGCGAAGGTGGCGAGGGTCTCGATCATGCCGTTGATGGTGTCCGCGAGGGAGGCGATTTCGCCCTTCGCATCGACCGTCAGCTTGCGCTTTAGATTGCCCTGAGCCACTGCCGTCACGACGTCGGCGATGCCACGCACCTGGTTTGTCAGATTGGTCGCCATCAGGTTGACGTTGTCGGTCAGATCCTTCCAGGTGCCTGCTACGCCTCGCACCTCGGCCTGGCCGCCGAGCTTGCCTTCCGTGCCGACCTCGCGCGCGACGCGCGTCACCTCGCCTGCGAAAGAGTTCAATTGGTCGACCATGGTGTTGATGGTCGACTTGAGCTCGAGGATTTCGCCCTTCACGTCGACGGTGATCTTCTTGGAGAGGTCGCCTCGCGCGACCGCCGTCGTCACCTCGGCGATGTTGCGCACCTGGCCGGTAAGGTTCTCGGCCATCGAGTTCACATTGTCGGTGAGATCCTTCCACGTTCCGGCGACCCCTCGCACCTGAGCCTGACCACCGAGCTTTCCTTCGGTGCCGACTTCGCGCGCCACGCGCGTCACCTCGCCTGCGAAGGAATTCAGCTGGTCGACCATGGTGTTGATGGTCGACTTGAGTTCGAGGATTTCACCCTTCACGTCGACGGTGATCTTCTTGGAAAGGTCGCCCAGCGCCACGGCCGTCGTCACGTCGGCGATGTTGCGCACCTGGCCGGTCAGATTGGCAGCCATGGCGTTCACATTGTCGGTCAAGTCTTTCCAGGTGCCGGCCACGCCTCGAACCTGCGCCTGGCCGCCGAGCTTGCCGTCCGAACCGACCTCGCGCGCCACGCGCGTCACTTCCGAGGCGAACGAGTTCAGCTGATCAACCATGGTGTTGATCACGTCCTTGATCTGCAGAATTTCTCCCAATGCATCGACGGTGATCTTCTGCGTCAGGTCGCCGGTGGCGATTGCGGTTGCCACCTTGGAAACGTCGCGCAATTGCACGGTCAGATTTCCGGCCATGGCGTTGACGTTGTCTGTCAGGTCTTTCCACGTGCCGCCGACGCCTTCCACGTGGGCCTGGCCGCCAAGCTTGCCTTCCGATCCGACCTCGCGAGCCACGCGTGTCACCTCGGACGCAAAGGAATTCAGCTGGTCGACCATCGTATTGACGGTATCCTTGAGCTCGAGGATTTCGCCCTTGACGTCGACGGTGATCTTTTTGGAAAGGTCGCCTCGGGCGACGGCCGTGGTCACCTCTGCGATGTTTCGAACCTGGCCCGTCAGGTTGGCCGCCATCAGGTTGACGTTGTCAGTCAGGTCCTTCCAGGTGCCGGCGACGCCTTTCACCTCGGCCTGGCCGCCGAGCTTGCCTTCCGTGCCGACCTCGCGCGCCACGCGCGTCACTTCCGACGCGAACGAATTCAGCTGATCGACCATCGTGTTGATGGTGTCCTTGAGTTCGAGAATCTCGCCCTGCACGGCGACAGTGATCTTTTTCGACAGATCGCCAGAGGCAACCGCAGTCGTGACTTCCGCGATATTGCGCACCTGACCGGTCAAGTTCTCGGCCATCGAGTTGACATTGTCGGTCAGATCTTTCCACGTGCCGGCAACGCCGCGCACTTGGGCCTGGCCGCCGAGCTTGCCCTCAGTGCCGACTTCACGCGCGACACGCGTGACCTCCGAAGCAAAGGAGTTCAACTGATCGACCATCGTGTTGATGGTGTTCTTGAGCTCGAGGATTTCGCCCTTCACGTCGACGGTGATCTTCTTCGAGAGATCCCCCAGAGCCACTGCCGTGGTCACTTCGGCG
This sequence comes from Mesorhizobium sp. M4B.F.Ca.ET.017.02.2.1, assembly GCF_003998955.1. Taxonomy (NCBI): domain Bacteria; kingdom Pseudomonadati; phylum Pseudomonadota; class Alphaproteobacteria; order Hyphomicrobiales; family Phyllobacteriaceae; genus Mesorhizobium; species Mesorhizobium sp. M4B.F.Ca.ET.017.02.2.1. Next base: position 2,391 of record NZ_RZOF01000406.1, read on the forward strand.
ATGTTGCGGACCTGGCCGGTCAGGTTTTCCGCCATGGAGTTGACGTTGTCCGTCAGGTCCTTCCAGGTGCCGCCGACGCCTTCGACACGGGCCTGGCCTCCGAGCTTGCCTTCGGTGCCGACCTCGCGCGCCACGCGCGTCACTTCCGATGCGAAGGAATTAAGCTGATCGACCATCGTGTTGATGGTGTTCTTGAGCTCGAGGATCTCGCCCTTCACGTCGACGGTGATCTTCTTCGACAAGTCGCCTGAAGCAACCGCGGTGGTCACTTCGGCGATGTTGCGCACCTGACCCGTGAGGTTGGTGGCCATGGCGTTGACGTTGTCGGTCAGATCCTTCCACGTGCCGGCAACGCCCTTCACCCGCGCCTGTCCGCCAAGCTTTCCCTCCGTGCCAACCTCTCGCGCGACGCGGGTCACCTCGGAGGCAAAGGAAGCCAGCTGTCCCACCATTGTGTTGACGATCTTGCCTATGCGCAGGAACTCGCCGCGCAGCGGTCGGCCATCGATTTCGACCATCATCGTTTGGGACAGATCGCCTTTTGCCACCGCGCCAATGACGCGAGCCACTTCCGCGGTCGGTTGGACCATGTCTTCGATGAGGTCGTTGACCGACCTGACACTCGATTCCCAGCTACCGGTGGCATTGCGCACGTGGCCCCGCTCGCCGATCCTTCCGTCCTTGCCGACGACCCTGCTCAGTCGCTCAAATTCCTTCGTGACCTGATCGTTCAGTTCAACGATCTGGTTGAAGGCATCGGCGATATCGGAATCGATACCTTCATAGACGTTGTCGATCCGGACGGAAAAGTCGCCTCGCCTGAAGGCTTTTAACGAATTGAGAATTTGACGACGGTCGAGTTGCGCTCTTGATGCCTGCACGCTCACAGTGCCACTCCCAGCCCAGCGGTTTTGTGAAGGAACTTATGCCGATGAAATCCCCACCCCTTGCGGCGACGTACAATCCACCGCAAGGCTAAAAACGTGGAATAAGACAATTGGTTCCGAGGAGAATTTCGCGCAGATGCCGCGGCGTTCGACAGGTCGGTGCAGATGGTTCGACAGATGCCTGCTTGGGCCGAACAGTCGCTGACCGAATCGGGGAAGGCAGAGCGGGCAGTCCAGTCTGGACGGTTCAGGCGAAGCGCAAGCCATCCCCCTGGCGCGTCTTCGCCGCCGCTCTCCGCATGGATTTCTGAGCGGCCTTTCGCCAGAAAGGTTCTGCACCAGGTGTGAAACGTGTCTTCGGTAGAAGGAGAGCGGAGGCTCAGGAGGGCCGGAAGGATTCTTCCATCGAATGCCATAAGTCGGCGTGGCCAAGTTCGCTTGGCCTATGAAATTATCAGCAATAACAGATGCTTAAGCCGATGGTACCGTTGGCTGGGATCGAACCAGCGACCTCCGGATCCACAATCCGGCGCTCTAACCAGCTGAGCTACAACGGCACGTCTGCCTGAGCGGGATGGAGGTGAAGCTCTGCTCCCCGGATCCGCTCTGTCGTTCGGCGATGCGTCCAATACGGGCTATCGGAGTCTAATTCAAGGCCTTTGATGAGGCAAAGGCCGGTTCTTCAAACCGACGCTGGGTTTCGCCAGGCAAAAGAAAAGGCCGGCGGGAGGAGGTGCCGGCCTTTTCCTGTTACGAGCCAGCGGGAGGAGGTGCTGGCCGGTCACCCCGGAGAGCAGAGGGAGGAGGTTCCGCCCACCGGGTATTCACTTGGACAACTCTATCGCACATCTATTTGTCTGACGAAATGCGACGTTTTGATGCATCGATGAGTCGTGCGTCTTTATCAGGCGGCCTTGATGTCCTTCAGGGCCTTCTCGAAAGCGGTCTTGATCGGCTTGGCGACGTCCTCGGCAGCCTTGGACGCGACGGCCTGGAATTCCTTGGCCTGCTCGACGGCCAGCTCGGCACGCTTGCGCAGGAAGGAGGTCTGCAGCTCGACGACTTCCGACAGCGACTTGGCGCCGATCAGGGCTTCGAGATGCGAGAAGCCGGCGTCGGCATTGGCGCGCAGCGCGGCAATGGTCTTGAGCGACAGGTCGCCGGAAACGGTCTTGGCGGTCTCGAAGGTCGACTCCAGAACCTTCTGGGTCTCCTCGGCGCCGGTCTTCAGCTTGGTGTAGGCTTCCTTCGACTGCTCGACGCCCTTCTCGGCGAAAGCGCGGATCTGGTCGGTGGCCTTGGAAGCGTCAAAGCTCGGGAATTCGATGTTTTCGATCGTCTCTGAAGTTTTGGTCTTGGACATTTTCCATCCTTTTCGCGGGTAGCGGCTTTGACAGAAAGCCGTCTCGTTCATGTATAATGGCAATATAGAGGTTTTTTTGTGCGATGCAACATCTTTGTTGCAGTGCACCATAAAAATCTTCCCCGCCGTTAACCAAGCGCCCAGAGATTTCGACCGCTGCACCCCTTGGCTTGTGGACCTTCGCCCCGTCCGCTTTTATTAACAAAGCGTTAACTGAAATTGCCCCGGTGGAGGGATTCGCCAAGCGCATGCCGCCTGAAAATTACTCCTTCCTCGACGTTGCCGTGCTCGATGCGGTCCGCCAGCGCTTCGCCGCCGGCGACGCGATCGCCATATTGTCGGCCGACCTCGAACAGGTGATCTGGGCCAACGGGCCTGGCGCCGCGGTGTTCGGGCATGACGACATCGAAGGCATCATCGGCGCCTCGGCGCGGCTGCCGCTGATCGCCAGGCGCCAGATCATGGCGACCAGCGGTTTTCCGCAGATCGGCAGCGACCGGGCCATCACGCTCCGGCTGGCGACGGGCTTGAGCAGTCGCGCCGTCGGCTTCCTGGCC
>NZ_RZOF01000407.1:0-5196 GCF_003998955.1 Mesorhizobium sp. M4B.F.Ca.ET.017.02.2.1
GAATGTGCTCGTGGTTGAAGTCGGAGACCTGCCGCATCGCGCGGGATACGGCTCCGGCCTGTTCATCGACGGCGCCAGCGGCCTGCGCACGGTTGCAGCCGGTGGGGCGGCCGGGCAGGGTCAGCAATCGCGCGATCGCAACAGCTTGCGCAGCATTCTTGCCGAAGCCGGCAATGCTTTCGATTTCGTGCTCGTGGTCGCCCCATCGCTTGGCGAAGAAGGTTGGGACCCGGAGCTTTTTGCCAAGGCCGATCTCACGCTGTTCGCGTTGAACCGGTCCGAAAGGGCATCCGACGCCGCCGGCCTGATCGAGCGGCATCTCGGTGCTGGCCAGGTCGAACGGAGCGCCACGCTGCTGATCGCGCAGGACAGCGCCCAGCCCGGCGAGAGCCGGCAGGATGTCCCGTCGAAGGCCGGCGACTGGCGCCGCGGCGCCATCGCGAGGACCTGATCCATGCGGACGCCGGAGCAGGCATTGCCGGCGCTGTCGCGGCGGCGAGCGCTTGCCCTGACCGGCGGCGCACTGCTTGCAGCCTTGCCTTTTTCCGTCTCCGCCACGCTGCCGGCGAACAAGCGCGCCGTTCCCTCGCATGGCTTCAACCTCCCCGGATGGTTCGAACGAGAAGGCGGGACCGCCCCTGCACCGGCCGTTCTGGAGAAGCTTTGTCAAACGGGGTTCGAAACGATCCGGTTGCCGGTGAATGGCGATCTCGTCGCGGATGGCAACAGGGCGGCATTGCGCGCCATTCAGCGTGGCGTGGCCGAGCTTGTCGGGCTGGGCTTCGCGGTGCTGGTGGACATGCATCCTTCGGGTGATCTACGCGCCGCGTTCGAGCGCGATCCGACAGCCGCCGCCAGGAAGGTGGTTCAAGCCTGGACGGCGCTGCGCGTCGTCATTGCCGACCTGCCGGAGGATTCGGTCTATCCGGAACTGTTGAACGAACCGCCGATGGAGCGGAGCGACTGGCTCGCGCTGCGCGATGAGCTTGCCGGGACCGTGCGCGCCAAATGTCCGCTGCACACGTTGGTCTGGGGGCCGGCGCGCTTCCAGGGTATCTGGGAGATCGGCGACACCCCGCCGCTCGCCGATGACAGGCAGATCGCCGCCATCCACTACTACGCGCCCATGGCCTTCACGCATCAATGCGAGACCTGGGATCGATCGCCGCTCGCCCGTCTCGCCAACCTGCCCTTTCCTGCGACGAAGGACTCGCCGCCGGTCCGCGCGCTTGTCTCCAAACTCCAGGCGGCGGGCGACGAAGAAGCTGCTTCCCTTCTGGAGCAGGAACTGTCGAGCCCCTGGACAGAGGCGCGGATCGCCTCGGATTTCGCCGGGCTCGGGCGCTGGTCGGCGGCCCAGCACTGCCCCGTCATGCTGAACGAGTTCGGCGTGCTCAATTTCTGCGTCGATGCCGACAGCCGCGCACGCTGGGTTCGCGCCGTGCGCAGGGCCGCCGAGGCCAACCAGATCGGCTGGGCCCATTGGGAGCTCGACCAGGGGTTCGGTTTCATCGCCAGCAGGCAGAGCGCGGAAGGATTCGACCGCTCGATGATCGCCGCCCTCCTCGGCGGCGACGGCGAGGACTGACATGGACAGGGCTCAGCACATCCGGGCGCCGATGCCTGCGACGGTCAGGGCCGACCGGCAATGAGCGTCACCGGGACATATCCACCGCTCGGCCTGGACGCGTCGAGGCTGGAGGCGTCGCGCGATGACGCGCTGCTGCATGTCATCGTGTCGCTCTCCGTCGTTGCCTTGACGGTCTCGGCCTTCGCCGTCTGGACACCGTTCGGCATCGCGGCGACATTTCTGCTGACGCTGATCGTGGCCAACGCCATGCCCGCTGGCGTCCCGGTCCTGATCATCTGCGCCTTCCTCTACCAGAACCTCATAGTGACCTGGTACACCCCTTACATCCCCGACAACGATACGTTCGACGCGCTGCGCGGCACCAACTTCGTCATCCTGATGACCGCGTTCTGCATCTTCCTTGCCGCGTCGTTCCAGCAGCGCGTGCGCGCCCTGCCCGAATTGCGCTTCTGGCTGCTGCTGAGCATCGTTCTATGCGGGACGATCTGTTTCTATCTCGCCCTGGGGATCGTGCACGGCCAGCCCAAGGATGCGGTCGTCTATTTCCGCAATACGATCACGCCGCTCGCCTGCTTCCACATCGCGGTGCTTGCCGCCAGCCTCTATCCGGTCGACCTGCGCAAGAGCATGTTCTGGCTCGGTGCCGGTGCCATCATCTACGGCTACGTGGAGCTGACCTTCACGATGGATTTCCTCAGCCTGTTCCACGGCGACCTTTACATCCAGCGCAACATCGCGCGGCAGATCGAGACCGGCGTCTGGGAGAAGTCACTCAAAGAAACGGGCTTCGTTTTCCGCGGCCTGCAGGACGTGATGACGACGACCTTCTTCAACACGCCGTTCTTCAACGACATCCTGCCAAGCGTCTTCCGCATCGGCGGCCCGAATTTCCATTCGATCAGCTATGCCTACGCGCTCAGCATCATCTCGGCCTGGCTTCTGTTCAGAGGCCGCTGGCTGCTGCCCATCGCCGCCCTGCCGCTGCTTCTGGTCATCGGCTCCAAGGGCGCGACGTTCCTTTTGCTCATCGCGCTCGCCATGCGCATCATCTACCGCCCTTCCCGCGCGCGCCTGACGCTCGCCGCCGTCCTGGCCCTGGCAGCGATCTGGACGACCGCCGCCATCGCCTATGGCGCCACGCATGGCGACTATCACGTGCTTGGCCTGATGGCCGGCCTGCGCGATTTCATGGCCAACCCGCTTGGGCAAGGATTGGGATTTGGCGGCAATCTGTCGAGCACCAGCCTCAATCTCAGCTGGGCGACCGCCCAGGCCGAGGGCGTCGCGTCCGTCCCCGTCGAAAGCGCGGTCGGCGTCATGCTCTACCAGATGGGGGTTGGCAGCTTCGTCTTCTTCGGTTTCCTGGCGGCGCTCGCCGTGGCGGCACGGCGGCGGCTGATCGACACCGGCGACCCGGATTTCCTGTTTGCCTTTGTCGGCATCGTCACCATCTCGGCCAATGCCGTGCTGCAGGAAGAGGCGTTCTACTCGCCGCTCGCGCTCAGCTTCTGCCTGCTGCTCGTCGGCGTCTCGCTCGGAACGCACTGGCGCGAGATGGCGACGGCGAGGACCAGTCAGCAAACCTGATCTTAGGGGCCGAAGATCACCAGTTCGGTGAATGTCAGATCCCCGGGCGAAGGCGGTTTCGGCCCTTTGAAATATTTCAGCCCCTTGTTCGCGAAGTAGCGGCCGAACAGGCCTGCGATCGGCCCATTCGCATCGACGAGGCAAAGCAGGATTCCGCGCCGCAGGAGAATGCGTCCCACGGCACCGGCGCAGCGGCCCAAATCCACGAGCGAACGGCAATAGACGATTTGGGCGCACGGGATCAGGCCGTGCAGGATGCGGCGCGGCATCAGCACCAGCGGATACGCCGCCCCGTCGCGAACACAGATGAAGGAGAGGCAGCCCAGCGCGGCATGGTCCTCGAGAATGGATCTCTCGCTGTCCGACAGCATCGCCATCTCGGCGAGATCGGAGCGGACCTCGAGCACCCGGCATGACGGCTGCGCCGAACTCAAGGCGGGCAGGAACGCGAACTGGCCGCTGGCGAAGAGGCGAAAGCCGAGCGCCTTGTTGGCGTTCAATGTCGAGGGTGCCGGCGAAATGTTGGTGTAGGTCACATCCCTTCGCCTGAGCACCGGCCAGATCAATTTCATGGCGTAGGGACGGAATGCCTTGTCCACGGACCAACTTGAGATATTGCAACGGATTTCGTCGCCCTCTCGCCCCGGGTAACGGGCATAGAGGGTCAGCACGACCCCGACGATCCGGCCGGAACTTTCCAGCGCAAAGCCATATCGCGGACAACCCTCGATCGCGGGCCGCTCCGCCAGACGGATCAGCGCATGCATCCAGTATTTGCGGCGGCGCATCGGAAAGCCTCTGCGCAGGCAATCGAGCACGCCTTCCCAATCGTCTTCGCGAATTGGTCGACAGCTGAGATCGGAGGGAGGAGCGCCAGGAACGGCCATCGTCGACTCGGGAATACTACCAAACCAACTGGATAGCTTCACGTTCGTACTTATGCTACTTCGCAAAAATTAACAAACTCTGCGCCGTGGCAGGCGTTTCTGTAGTCATTCCTGAAATACAACCTTGTACAACCATCGCCACTTGGCCGCGGTGCGTTCGCCGGAGAAGTCACCGCTCGCCAGCCTGAAGTGCAGTCAGGCCCACTCGCGGCGCAGGCGCCTTATTGCGCGGCGCTTTGCTTCGGGTATTCGAGCTGCATGGCGACAAAATCGGTCGTGTCCGTGCCATAGCGGTCGGCGATGTTTCGAAGCGCCTGGTCCAGCGCCACGGCCGGCGGCTGATGCTCGAAGCCGGCGATCCGCGCTTCCGAAGCCCAGTTGGCGATGACCTGGTCGGGCAGGATGCGCATGCCGTTGCGGCTCGTGACGGCTTCAGTCGTCGCGGAAATCGTCACGGCGCGCGAGCGGTAGGTGCGCGACCATGCATCGGCGACAAGGGCGAGCGACACCTCGTCCATGCCCGGCGTCAGTTCCAGCCCTAGCTGTTCGCGATCCCAGAATGCGAGCGTGTTGCTGATCGCCGTCAGCGCGAAGGGACGCGTGAACTTGAAGGCGCCGCTGGCATGGCGCGCATCCCAGCCGGTGAGCCCAAGCTCGTGCGCGACGGCTTCGGCCTTCCGCCTGCCGGCTATCGCCTCGATCAGGGTCAGCATCATCGGCATCGACGCCGTGATGCCCGTCGTTGTCGCCACACCCTGGTCAACCACGAAGCGCCGGTCGGCGACATAGCGGATCGAGGGATGCCGGTCGCGAAGCTCGCCCACCGAATACCAGTGCGTGGCCGCCCGCTTGCCGTCGAGCAACCCGCTGGCGCCGACCACCTTGGCGCCGGCGCAGATGCCAATGACGATGGCGCCCTTGGCCGACTGGCGCCTTATCCATCAAGCACCGCAGGATCGTCGTAGCGGCTCATCGCCGGAACGATGACGTAGTCGGCGCCTTGCGGATGCCGCGCATCGAACTCCGCCACTGTCGCATCCGGCTCGACCTTGAGCACGGGAAAGAGCGTCACCGGGCCTGGCTGGGTCGCCACCGCCATCACATCGGCGACGTCAGCGCGCTTCAGAATGC
>NZ_RZOF01000408.1:0-5188 GCF_003998955.1 Mesorhizobium sp. M4B.F.Ca.ET.017.02.2.1
GGGCTGCGACGAGGAGGGCTCGGCAAAGGCGGTGATAAGCCCGCGGGCGGTCTCGTCGAGCTGGCTCTGCATGGTGGCGGCGACGCCGTCGCGCAAGGTGATCAGGCCGGCGAGCTTGCCGACGGCGCTGGTATTGCCGCCGCTGCCGGCCGAGAGCGGCACGTTGTCGATGGAGATGGTGTTGCCGGGAGTGCCGGCGGTGTAGCCGGACGAGGGCGTGAAGGTCACCGAGCGCGGCACCGTCTCGAACAGCGTCGTGCCGTCCGTGGTGGTGATGACCATGTCGTTGTCGCCGCGCGTGAAGGTCGAGACGGGAACGTATTCGGCGATCTTCTTCAGGATCGCGTCGCGCTGGTCGAGTGCGTCGGACACGTCGGTGCCCGAACGCGTTCCGGAAATGACGGCCTTGTTGGCGTCCTGGAACTGGCTGAGCAGCTTGTTGAGGTCATCGACCGCGGTGGCGATCTGGCCGTCGGTCTGGGTGCGGAAATCCTGGATCGCCTGGGTGCCGTCATTCAGCGAGCGCACGACGTCCCTGGCCGCGTCGATGACGCTGGCGCCGAGATTCTGGTTGGACGGCGTCGTCGCATAGAGCTGCAGCGCCTGCTGCAGATTGGCGATCGCGGTCGAGGGCGAGGACGCGTTGTCGACGCCGTTGACGGCCAGCTCCAGCTGGTCCATGCCGCTGTAGAGCGCGCTCTGGCCGCTCCATGCGGAGAGGGCGCTCAAATTCTGCCGGAACAGGAGGTCGTTGGCCGCCCGCTGGATCTCCACCGAGCGGGCGCCCGGCGCCGTGCTGGTGATGACGGCCGTGCGGCGGGCATAGTCGCTATTGGAAGCATCGGCAACGTTGCGCGAGACGATGCTGGTCTGCTTCGAGGTGGTCAGGAGCGCCGACTGTGCGATGCTCAAGGCGGAGGTCAGCGACATGCGGGTCTTTCACGGGCCGGGGCCCGACAGTTATCTCTTCAGGTTGACAAGGACATCCATCAGGTCGGAACCGGTCTGGAAGACTTTCGAATTGGCGGTGTAGCTGCGCTGCGCCGCGATCATGTTGGTCAGTTCCTCGGCGATATCGACGTTGGAATTTTCCAGCGCGCCGGAGACGATCGAGCCGAGCTTGCCTTCATTGGCGAAGCCGATGCGCACCGCGCCGGAATCGGTGCTCTGTGCGTAGACGTTGCCGGGCAGGGCGGTGAGCCGGTCCGGGCTCGTCACGTCGGCCAGCGGGATCTTGTAGAGCGGCTTGGTGGAGCCGTCCTCATACTGCGCGTAGATGATGCCGTCCTGGCCGATTTGGATCTTCTCGATCGTGCTCGGCGCGTTGCCGTTGACCTCGGCCTCGGAAACCGTGAAGCCGGTGCCGAGCTGGGTCAGCTTCGACATGTCGAGGTCGAGGGTGGAGCCGTTCGGCACGGTGAAGGAGATGCCGGTGGTAGCGCCGGTGAGCTTGCCGGTGGTGGTGTCGAAAGTCAGGTTGGCCGAGGCCAGCGCGCCGCCGGTATAGGGGAAGGACGTGCCGGCCGTGGCCTTGGACTGATCGAAGACCGAGACCTCCCAGGCGCCTGAGCCGGTGTTGGTGAAATAGACGTCGAGCAGCACCTTGTTGCCGAGATTGTCGTAGGCGACCAGCGACGACTTCGAGGTGTATTCAGCGGTCGCGCTGTTGCTGGACGGCAAGGCGCCCGCAGGCGGGGTGGCACCCGCCGGCAGATTGCCGCTGAAGACGCCTTCGGTGCTCGGCGTCGCGGTCATTTCCTGGTCGGAGATCTGCACCGGCTCCAGGCCCTCGAAACCGTTGGCCGTCGCTGCCGGATCGCCATTGGCGTAGCTGTAGGCCATCAGCTGATAGCCGGCGGCATTGACCAGCCTGCCCTGGGCGTCGGCGACGAAGGCGCCGGCGCGGGTAAGATAGGGCGTGCCGCTCGGATCCTGCACGACAAAGAAGCCATCGCCGTTTACGGCAAGGTCGGATACCGAGGTGGTGTATTGCAGCACGCCTTGCGAGCTGATGGCGGAGCGGATTGTCGTCGTGACGCCGCCCGAATTGTAGGCGCCGCCGGTGCCCGGCATGATCAGCGTCGAGAATTCGGCGGAGGAGCGCTTGTAGCCCGTAGTGTCGGAGTTGGCGATGTTGTCGGCGACCGTGGACAGGCGATTGGCCTGCGCGTTCATGCCGGAGACGCCGGTCCGCATCATTCCGTAGAGGCTCATCGAAACGTCTCCTCAATACCCACGACGGTGGGGCCCATGACAGTGGCCGCGAGCCTATGCCGCGTGTCTTGCGCGAGGCTGGCGCGGGTTTCGGCCATCAGAACACCAGCCGGTAGCCGAGGAAGCGCTTGGAATCGATCGGATCATGGCCGAGCTTTTCGCGCAGCTTCTTGCGCAGCTTGCTGATGTGGCTTTCCACCACGTTCTCCTCGACCTCCTCGTCGAAGATGCCGTAGATGGCGTTGAAGACCTGGGTCTTGGTGACCCGTCGGCCGCGGTTGCTGGCCAGGTATTCGAGGATGCGGCGCTCGCGGCGCGGCAGAGGCAGCGGCTCGCCGTCGATCTCGGGATCGCGGCCGTCCATGAAGATGCGCATCGAACCGACTTCGGTATAGGTCACGTCCTCATGCGCCCGGCGGCGGATGGCGGTGATGCGCGCCAGGATCTCGCGGATGTGAACCGGCTTGCGGATGACGTCGTCGACGCCGCTCTCGAACAGCCGCAGCGTGTTTTCCAGCGAGTGCTGTTCGCTGAGCGCGATGACCGGCGCGCCGGTGCGGTCGCGGATCTGGCGCGGCGAGATCGCGCCCTCGCGGCAGTCGCCGATGAGGAAGGCCCTGACAGAGCGCAGATCGGTGTCGGCCGCGGAGCTCACCCATTCGCCGAACTCGCTGGGCGCGAAGCCCGCGCTGGCGACCCCCTCGCGATCGAAAAGTGAGCTGTAGCCTTCAGTTACGAGCTCACGCTCGTCAACGATCACGATCATCGGCCCGCCCTCCGAATCATCTCATTTGCCCCGTGGAAGGAGGCGTAACCGGTGGCGAGAATCCTGAACAACCGTCATTTCTTGTAGCTATTTTCTTGGGAGTTTTTTGGGGACCCGAAAATAAGCGCGGTCGCATGGGGTGTACCGGAGTGCATCGGCGCGCGCCGCGCAGAACGATGTGGCAAGCGCCGGAGAGGCCGAAAAGCCCCTGTGCGCCTTGGAACATAGGTGCATCTATGGGTTGCAGAATGAGCGGGCGTTGGGCGTCCATTTGCCGAAGCCGGTGGCGACCATGTTGGCGATGACGCGACAGAGATAGACCTTCTGCGCGGGGTCGTTGCCGGGGCCGGCATGATAGCGGGCCACCGCCATCGACCAGGTCATGTGGCGGGCATGCAGGCTGACCAGGAAGCGCGCCGCGTAGTCGACATTCTGGCGCGGGTCGAGCATGTCTTCGACACTGCGAAAGTGCGACGCGTGGTAATGATGATTGATCTGCATGCAGCCGAGATCGATCAGCGTCTTGCCCTCGCGGCGGGCGCCCTCGAACGTCGCCAGGGCCTCGGCCCGGCTTCGCGGGAAGATGGCTTTTCCCTCTATATTCATGGCATTAGGTTGAAGGCTGCCCTTCTTGCCGGTCTCCGTCAGGCCAACGGCATAGAGGATGCCGGCCGGCACGCCGTAGCGGTCGGCGGCGCGCAGGATCTCGGGTTCGCAAGGGTTGGCGGCGGCGCTCGCGGCGCTGATGGCGGCGCTAGATAAACATGCCGTCGCCAGTGCGCTCGCGAGCAGGCGAAGCAGCGCGGCCGCTGTCCGGTGTGTCATTGCTGTTGTTCCTTCCCGGCTGCTGACCGCCGGAGCCGGCATTGTTGCCGCTCGAGTTGCCGGGCTGAAAGGCGGATTGCTCGCGGCCTGGCGACATCGGCAGCGAGCTGTTGGCGTCGACGCGCGCGGCTGCTGGCGTTGCTATCGAGGGTTGCAGTACCGTGACCTTGTCGACGTCGAAGCCGAGCCCGCGCAGGGACTTGACGATCGCCTCGCTGTCGGCCGCGAGACGACGATGTGCGTCATGGGTTTCGGGCTTCAGCTCGATCGAAAGTTGCTCTCCGGAAAGCCGCAGGCTGGCCGTGACCATGCCAAGCTCGGCCGGGTGAAGCTCGATCTTCAATATATGTGTCGGAACGGCAACAGAACCGGGCGGTTGGGAACCCGCGGAGGGGGTCGAAAAGGCCTGCGGCAAGCCATTGTCCGACGCCAGCGCGTCGACCAGCGCCGAAGCCGTCTGGTTTAGCGGGTTCTGCGCCGGGGCCGGGAAGCTCTGCTCGGCGACGATGTCGATGCGCGCAGCCGACGACGCCTGTTTTCCTTGCTCCGACGGCGTCGCCGACCGTATTGCTTCAAGGGTTTTCGATGACGATGCCGGTCGCTTCGCCGGCGCTGCCGATACGTCCGCAGGCGTCTGATCCTCAGGTGGCGCCGTGGCGCCGCCATCCCGGCGCGGCAGGTCCTTGAAGACGGCGCTGATGGCTTCCGGCTGCCGGAGCTTGCCGGGAAAGGCCTCGGCGTTCGAGGCACGTTCGGACCGGGAGAAGGCACCGGCATCATTGGACTCGGGATCCGAGGTCTGATCGGGTTCTTGCAAGGTCGAAAGCAATCGCCGCGACGATTGCGGTTGGCGGTCCAGCGCCGGCTCCGGCCCGTCGGGCGCGGCATCGTCGCCGTCCGCTCTGGCCGATGGCTGGAAACGGCCGATGTCGTTCAACGCCATCAGCAATGGCAGGCTGTCCTTGAGCGGCCCGGCATTCGCGGTCTGCGCGGCCGGGTCGGCACCCGCCGAGGCCTTGTCCGCATCGGTATCGGCCTCGTCCTTCACGGCCTTGCCGAGCGCTGACTTTGGCGCGGCGGCCTTCGCCGGAGCATCGCCTTCGGGCTGCGTCTTGCCGGGACTGGCCAGTGCGCGTCTGTTCCAGCGCGCATCGGGGGATCCGGTTTCAGCCGGTTGGCCGTTTTCCTGCGCGGACTGTTTTTCGGCGCCGCGCAGCAGATCGCCGAAGCTCGTGTCCTCGCCCTTCGCGGCCGGCGCGCCCGACCTGGACGCGGCGTGCGTGGGGACAAGTCCCGGGAGGGCCTGGCCGAGGCTGGTGGTCATTTCGGGGCGGCTCCAAGCAGTTGGTCGATCTTGTTGAGTTGGCGGCGCGTCTGCATCAT
>NZ_RZOF01000409.1:0-5183 GCF_003998955.1 Mesorhizobium sp. M4B.F.Ca.ET.017.02.2.1
GGTCAGCGCCTCCGGACGGACGCCGAAGATGACCGGCTTGCCCTGGAAGGCCGACAAGCCCGGCGTAGCCCCGGCGAGCGGCAGCGAGATCGGCTCGCGCCCGTCGCGCTGCAGCACCACAGACAGCCCACTGCCATTGCCACCGATCGTCGCCGGCACCAGGTTCATGGCCGGCGAGCCCATGAAATCGGCGACGAAGATGTTGGTCGGGTTGTTGTAGATCTCGGCCGGCGTGCCGAACTGCTGCACCTCGCCATCGCGCATCACGGCGATTTTGGTGGCCAGCGTCATCGCCTCGATCTGGTCATGGGTGACGTAGACGATCGTCGTGCCGGTGTTGGCGTGCAGGCGCTTGATCTCGATGCGCATGTCGACGCGCAGCTTGGCGTCGAGGTTGGAGAGCGGCTCGTCGAACAGGAACAGTTTCGGGTCGCGCACCAGCGCCCGGCCCATGGCGACACGCTGGCGCTGGCCGCCGGAAAGCTGGCTCGGCTTGCGCTGCAGCAGGTGGCCGATCTGCAGCACCTTGGCCACCTTGTCGATCGCCTTCTGGCGCTCTTCGGCCGGCACGCCGCGCATCTCCATTCCGAATGAGATGTTCCCGGCGACCGTCATGTTCGGATAGAGCGCGTAGCTCTGGAACACCATGGCGATGTCGCGCTTGGACGGGTGGAGATCGTTGATCGCGCGCCCATCGACGCGGATCTCGCCCTCGGTGATGTTTTCCAGCCCGGCGATGGTGTTGAGCAGCGTGGACTTGCCGCAGCCGGACGGACCGACCAGCACGAGGAAGCCGCCCTTCTCCAACTCGACATTGATGCCCTTCAGGATCTCGACATTCCCGAAGCGCTTCTTCAGCCCATCAATTTCCAGAAAAGCCATGGTCGTTCCTTAAGCAAAAAGAGGGTCAGCCCTTGACCGCGCCCGCCATCAGCCCGCGCACGAAATAGCGGCCGGCGACGACGTAGACGAGAAGGGTGGGGAGGGCGGCGATCATCGCCGCCGCCATGTTGACGTTGTATTCGACGACGCCGGTCGAGGTGTTGACGACGTTGTTCAGCGCCACCGTCATCGGCATCACGTCGCCGGTGCCGGCATAGGCGGAAGCGAACAGGAAGTCGTTCCAGATGTTGGTGAACTGGTAGATCACGGTGACGACGAAGATCGGCATCGAATTCGGCAGCATGATGCGGCGGAAGATCTGGAAGAAGGATGCGCCGTCGACCTGCGCCGCCTTGATCAGTTCGGTCGGGAAGGCCTCGTAGTAATTGCGGAAGAACAGCGTGGTGAAGCCGAGGCCGTAGACGACATGGACGAAGACGAGGTTGACCGTCGAATTGCCGAGACCGAAGTTGAACCCGGTCGCGTTCTGCAGGGTGACGCCGAAGCGGCCGATGCTGCCGAGGATCGTCGCCATCGGCAGCAGCACCGACTGGAACGGGATGAAGCAGGCGAACAGCATCATCGCGAAGACCAGCGTGTGGCCGCGGAAGCGCCATTTGGTCAGCACATAGCCGTTGAGCGCGCCGAGCAGCGTCGAGATCAGCACCGCCGGCACCACCATCTTGATGGAGTTCCAGAAGTAGCCCTTGATGCCGGCGCAGGTGAGACCGACGCAGGCCTCGCCCCAGGCCTTCCACCAGGGGTCGAAGGTCGGCGCCTGCGGCAGCGCCAGCATGTTGCCGTTCTGGATCTCGTCCATTGTCTTGAACGAGGTGACCAGCATGACGAAGAGCGGCATCAGGTAGAAGATCGCGAACAGCGCGAGCAGCCCGTAGATGACGATGCGGTTGATCGTCCTAGCGCTGATGCCGCTCGAGGTCGGGCGGGCGGGTGAGGCAACAGTGCTCATCGCGGCTTCTCCCTGAGCTCGGAATAGAGGTACGGCACGATGATCGCGGTCAGCGTCATCAGCATGATCACGGCGCTCGCCGAGCCGACGGCCATCTCGTTGCGCTTGAAGGTGAACTCGTACATGAAGTTGGACGGCAACCAGGCCGAGCCGCCCGGTCCGCCGCTGGTCAGCGCCACCACCAGGTCATAGGACTTGATGGCGAGGTGGGCGAGGACGATGAACGCCGAGAGGAAGACCGGCCGCAAGAGCGGAATGACGATGCGGCGGTAGAGCTGGAAGGTGGTGGCGCCGTCGATCTGCGCCGCCTTCATGATCTCGCCGTCGATGCCGCGCAAGCCGGCCAGGAACATCGCCATGATGAAGCCGGAGGCCTGCCAGACACCGGCGATCACTACCGTGTAGATGACGAAATCCTTGTTCTTGATCCAGTCGAAATGGAAGCTCGTCCAGCCCCACTGGTGCAGCGTCTGCTCGAGGCCGAGGCCGGGATCGAGGAACCATTTCCAGGCGACGCCGGTGACGATGAAGGAGAGCGCCATCGGGTAGAGGTAGATCGGCCTGAGCATGCCTTCGCCGCGGATCTTCTGGTCGAGCAGGATGGCCAGGAACAGGCCGAGCGCCAGGCAGATGAAGATGTAGAGGAAGCCGAAAATGCCCATGTTGGTGATCGAAGTGTACCAGCTCGAGGGCGGATCGCTCTCGAAGGTCCAGCGCCACAGCCGCTGATAGGCGCGGGCACCGGTGATGGCATAGGACGGGAAGGTCTTGGAGTTGGTGAACGACAAATAGATCGTCCACAGGATGAAGCCATAGACGAAGACGATCGTCGCCGCGAAGCTCGGCGCCAGCACGATCTTCGGCAGCAGATCCTGCAGCCGCGAGCGAACGGACGCACCTGGGCGGGCGTCGTGCTCCGGTGTCAGCTTCGCAGTGGTTTCGGCTACTGTGCTCATCGGCTCATCCAGTACCGGTTCGTCGGGGACCGGCCGGCGCAAAGCGCCAGCCCGGGCAATCCCGGACCTTGCCTCGGTGAAATTCTCCCCCGCCCTGGGGCGGGGGAGATTTGTTTTGAGCGCCGCTTACTTGGCGTCGTCGATCGCCTTGACCAGCTCGGTCACGGCCTCGTCCGAGGTCTTGATCTGGCCATGGACGAACTTCGAGACGACGTCCTTGTAGGCGTTGGCGACGGCCGGCGGGGCGCCATAGCCCTGGGCCAGCGAGCCGAACAGTGTGCCGCCCTCATTGGCCGCCTTCAGGTCGGCGATGCCCTTCTTGCCGCAAGCGTCGAAGTCGGTGTCAGGCACGTCGGTGCGGGCCGGAACCGAACCCTTGACGACGTTGAAGGCCGACTGGAAGCTCTTCGACAGCGTGGCGGTGGCAAGCGCTGCCTGGGCGGCCTTGCGGTCGTCCGGAACGTTGAACATGCCGAACATGTCGGAGTTGTAGATCACCGAGCCGTCGGTGCCCGGGAAGCGATAGCACAGGAAGTCGGTGCCCGGGGTCTTCTTGGCGGCGTGGAACTCGCCCTTGGCCCAGTCGCCCATGACCTGAACCAGCGCGTCGCCCTTGATGACCATGGCAGTGGCGAGGTTCCAGTCGCGGCCCGAGAAGTTCGGGTCGACATAGGTGACCAGCTTGGCGAGGTTGTCGAACGACTTCTTCATCGTGTCGGACTTCAGCGATTCCTCGTCGAGGTCGTTGAAGGCCTTCTTGTAGAATTCCGGGCCGCCGGTCGACAGCACGACGGAGTCGAACATCGTAGCTTCCTGCCAGTTCTGACCGCCGAGCGCGAGCGGGATGACGCCCGCGGCCTTGGCCTTGTCGAGCAAGGCGACGAAGTCGTCGAAGGTCTTCGGCTCGGCGCCGCCGATCTTGTCCATCACCGCCTTGTTGATCCACAGCCAGTTGACCGAGTGGACGTTGACCGGAGCCGCGACCCACTTGCCGTCATAGACCGAGAACTTCTGCAGGGCCGCCGGAACCGACTTGTCCCAGCCTTCCTTCTTCGCCGTCTCGGTCAGGTCGCCCATGACGCCGGCGGCGGCATAGTCGAGCACGGTGTAGCCGAGCATCTGCGAGGCGGTCGGGTAGTTGCCGGCCGCGACCATCGCCTTCAGCGCCGTCATCGCGGCGTCGCCGCCGCCGCCAGCCACCGGCACGTCCTTCCAGGCATAGCCTTCCTTGGACAGATCCTCCTTGAGGACGTTCAGAGCAGCCGCTTCGCCACCCGACGTCCACCAATGCAGCATCTGCACTTCCTTGACGTCGGCGGCATGCGCCGAAAACGCAAAGGTCGACGCAAGAGCCGTTCCGATAAGCAGTTTGCGCAACATGTAGTTCCTCCCTTGTTGCATGCACATAACCGACGGATGTCCGCCGGGGTCTCCCAACTCAGCCGACCCACCAACCGGTGCGCTGGCCGCGATGAAACTGGATTGTCTTTTCCTCTGTATAGTCCTCGACAGCGCGCTTGCCGAGTTCACGTCCGAGACCGGACTGTTTGTAGCCTCCGAACGGCAGCTCAGGGTAACCTTCCATGAACGTGTTCACCCAAACCGTCCCCGAACGCACACTCCGCGCCACCGACATGCAGGTGTCGATGCTGGCGCTCCACACACCCGCAGACAGACCATAGGGCGTGTTGTTGGCGATGTGCAATGCCCTTTCAATCGATTCAAAAGTCAGCACGGAAAGCACCGGCCCGAACACTTCTTCGCGCGCGACGGCCATATCCTCGGTGACGCCGCGGATGATGGTCGGATCGAGATACTGGCCGGCGTTTGACGCAAGCTGGCGGCCGCCTGCATAGACGGCGCCGCCGTCGCCGGCCGCAGCCGTCACATAGCCGGCTACCTTCGCGAGATGGTCGGTGGAGATCATCGCGCCGACCTTGGTGCGATCGTCGAGCGGATCGCCGACCGTCACCCTTGCGGTCAGCGCCTTGACGGCGGCGAGGAAGTCGTCGGCGATCGCTTCATGCACGATCAGCCGGCTGCCGGCATTGCAGCATTCGCCGGCATTGAAGAAGCCGCCGAACACCGCGGCGTCGGCGGCGGCTTCGAGATCGGCGTCGGGGAAGACGATCTGGCCATTCTTGCCGCCGAGTTCCATCGACACCTTTTTCAGGGAATTCGAGGCGGCAGCCATGGTCATCTTGCCGACCCGGGTCGAGCCGGTGAAGGACACCATCTCGACCAGCGGATGGCTGACCATCGGCGCGCCGACATCGCCGCCCAAGCCGGCGAGGATGTTGACGACGCCGGCGGGGAGGCCTGCTTCGAGCAGGATGTCGCCGAGCACGAAGGTCGAGGCCGAGGTCATCTCGCTC
>NZ_RZOF01000040.1:0-28691 GCF_003998955.1 Mesorhizobium sp. M4B.F.Ca.ET.017.02.2.1
TTCCAGCATGGCTTTCAGATAGTCGGCTTCGGACTGGGGTCGCGGCTCGAGCCGCGGCGGCAGTGCCGGATCCGCGATGGGGAAGCGCTCGCCGGCTATGCCGAGCGGATAGTAGTCGAGGCCGGTTTCGGTCGCCGGGTCGATCGCGGCGCTCAGCTCGATGATGCGCGCGACGGAAAAATGCTGGGCAAGCACCTTGCCGCCGGAATTCGACGCGCCGCCCGCCAGCCAGGCATCACCGAGCCGGTGGCTGTAGATGCCGTAGCGTGGCGCCGAGATCGGCCGGTCGGAGAGGATTTTGATGGTGAGCGACGAGCCGAGCGCGGTGACGCCCTCGCCGGCGGTCGTAGCGCCGGTGGCCAGGAACGAGGCGCAGCCATCCGTCGTTCCGGTGACCACCGCGACGTCGCGCGCAAGGCCGAACCGCTCGGCTGCCTCAGTGGTGAGCCTGCCGGCCACGCTGCCCGGCCTGGTGACTTTGGGCAGCAGTTCCATGCGCATGCCGGTCGCTGCGATCCAGTCCGGCCAGCGGCCGGCCTCGACATCGTAACCGGTCTTGAGGCTGTTGTTCTCGTCGCTGACATCGAAGCGGCCCGAGAATTGCCCGGCGATCCAGTCGGCCTGGTGTAGCATCCTGGCGACGCCGGGCACGAGTTGGAACGCCAGCGCCTTGGCGAGGCCCGATGTCGCGCCATGTGCCGCACTTGCTTCCGGCGCCCCGCGGGCGATCACGGCGAGGATCGCGTCGTCCAAAACCTTGTCGTTGTACATCAGTGGCTCGGCCAGCGGCCGCCCGGCGGAGTCGACCGGCAGCACGGTGCCCGAGGTGCCGTCGACCGCGATCGAACGCACCGCCGCGCGGTCGATGCCGGAGAGCAATTCCTTCAATGTCGCCTCGACCGCCGTCCACCAGACGGCGGGGTCGCGGCCGTTGGCGCCAAAGCGGTCGAGCGGCACGGCGGCGTGCGAGGCGATGGAGAAATCCGGACGCATGGCGACGGCGCGCGCGCCTGAGGTGCCGATGTCGATGCCTATGGCCAATGGCGCCATGTCGCTGTCCTTCGCAACTGCCGGCCGCGTCGCGCTTTCCGCTCGAAATCCCTGCAAGGGAACCGACGTCGGTATCGCAGATGCGAGCGATCTACGTCAATCATGATCTTCCTTCGTCAGAAATGGCTTTGCTGGCGCCTACAGCTTGAGTAAGTTACGCCAAGCGACATCCGGGAGGAAAAGTTGAGCGACTCCGGCCGTCAGCGTCAGATCGTCGAGATCTTGCGGGACCGCCCCTTCGCCTCGGTGCGCGAGCTGCAGCAGCGGCTTGGCGTTTCGGCGGCGACGATCCGGCGCGACATCGACAAGATTGACGGCGCCGGCGAGGCGCGCAAGGTCTATGGCGGCATCTCGGCACTCGATGGCGTCGCGCAGGCCGGCATCGCCTACGCCAGGCCCTATGACGAGAACCGCGATCTCGCGGTCGAGGCCAAGCGGCGCATCGCCGCGCTTGCCGCGACCATGGTGCGCGACGGCGAGGCGATCATCGTCCACGGCGGCTCGACCTGCTTCCATCTCGGCGTCAGGCTTGCCGACCGCAACATCCGCCTCTTCACCAATTCCATGCCGCTCGCCGCCTATCTCAGCGATCACGGCCATTGCAGCCTGACGATCGCCGGCGGCGACCTGCATCGCGAGCCCGGCATCATCCATTCGCTCGCCCAGGCGGCACCTTTCTACGCCTCGAAATTGTTCCTCGGCGCCCAGGGGCTCAGCCAGGAAGGCGTGCTGGAATCGCACCCGCTGCTGGTCCGCTCGATCGTCGATTTGAGCCTGTGCGCCGACCAGATCGTGGTGCTCGCCGACAGCCGCAAGCTGTCGATCCATGCCCGCAATGTCGCGCTGCCGCTGTCGCGCATCGGCACGCTGGTCACCGATGACGGCCTGTCCGACACCGACGCGCGCATGCTGGAAGATGCCGGCGTCGCGGTCCGCATCGCCACGTCCTCGGGAGCCATCCGGTGAAACTGGCCGTGCTCGATTTCGGCAAGACCAATTCGAAGCTGTTCGTCTTCGATGAGGACGGGCGCATCCTCGGCGAGCGCCGGACCAAGCCGGTCTGGACACATGCGGGCAACTTCAGCGTGCTCGACCAGGCGGCACTGCATGACTGGGCGCTCGCTGCCGTCGACGAAGCGGTCGACAGTCACGGCGTCGAAGGGCTGATGGTCTCCGGCCATGGCTGCACCTTCGCCCTGGTCGATGATACGGCACTGACGCATCCGATCCTCGACTACGAGCAGGAGCCGCCTGCCGAGGTCGCGGCGCGCATCGATCGCCGCATCCCGGATTTCTCCGAGACCTTCTCGCCGCGCCTGCCGCTCGGCTTCAACTATGGCCGCCACATGCTGTGGCTGAACGAGGTCGAGCCCGGCGCCTTCGCCTCGGCGACATCGATCCTCGGCTATCCGCAATATTGGAGCTGGCGTTTCGGCGGCCGCGCCGTCTCGGAAGTGTCCTATCTCGGCTGCCATTCGCATCTGTGGGCGCCGCGCCGGCGCGACTTCTCCTCGCTGGTCGACGCCGAGGGCTGGCGCGTCCGCATGCCTGCCTTCGGGCGCGCCGGCGCCGTTATCGGCGAGCGGAACTTTGGCAAGGCCGGCAGGCCGGTCGCCATCCATAACGGCGTCCATGACTCCAATGCCGCGCTCCATGCCTATCGCCGGCAACAGCTTGGATCGCTCACCGTGGTCTCGACCGGCACCTGGGTGGTCGTGCTCAACCCCGATTGTCCGCTGGACGCGCTCGACCGTGACCGCGACATGCTGGTCAATATCGATGTCGACGGCGGTCCGGTGCCGACCATCCGCTTCATGGGTGGGCGCGAATTCGCGGTGATCAGCGCCGGCTGGCAAGGCGCGATATCGCCGGCTTCGATACAGCGGGTGATCGACGCCGGCATCATGGCCCTGCCCAGCTTCGCGCCGGGCGGTCCGATGCCTGGTCGCGTCGGCGAAGTGATCGGCGGTGCGCCCGACAGCGAAGGACGCGCTGCGGTGGCACTGCTCTATGTGGCGCTGATGGTCGATCTGTCGCTCGACCTGATCCATTCCAAAGACACCGTCATCGTCGATGGCGGGTTGAACGCGGGCGGCCTGCTCGCCAGCCTGCTGGCGCAGCTACGGCCCGGTCAGCCCTTCCTGCAGGGCGCCACGCTGGAAGGCAGCGCCACGGGCGCCGCCGCACTCGCCTTCGAGAGCGCCGGCCGAGGCATGGCGGCCGAAACGCCGGAGCCCGTTGATGCCGCGCACTTTGCCGGGTTAGCCGGCTATCGTGATCGCTGGCGCGATCTTGCGATCGGCGCCGAGAACGGCAAGGGCCGCACTGCGGCACGATAGATTTGAGCAGATGGAGACGATCATGGCGCGCATTGGTATCCACTCCTTCGTCTGGTCGGCGAGCTCGGCGCAAGCGGATCTCGAGCGCACGCTGGCCAACACGAAGGAAGCCGGCTTCGACCTGATCGAGTTCTCCTATCTCGACCCCGCCAATGTCGATATCGGCCGGCTCGCCAGGCGCATCGCCGATCTCGATCTTGGCGTCGCGATCAGCATCGGGCTGCCGGCCGACGGCGATATCTCGAGCGCCGACAGGACGGTCGCCGCGCGCGGCGTCGACATCCTCAACCGCACCATCGCGCTTACCCGCGATCTCGGCGGCCGCAAGGTGGGCGGCATACTGTCGACCAGCCACGGCCTGCAGACCGAGGCGCCGACGCGCGACCAGTGGACCCGCAGCGCCGCAACGCTGGCCAAGGTGGCGGAGACGGCCAAGGCCGCCGGCGTCACCCTCAACCTTGAGATCGTCAACCGCTTCGAGAGCAATCTGCTCAACACCGCCGCGCAGGGACTGGCCTTCATCGAGGACACCGGTTCCGACAACATCTTCCTGCACCTCGACACCTTCCACATGAACATCGAGGAGGCCGATGCCGCCCTGGCCATCCGCAACGCCGTGGGCAAGATCGGCTATGTCCATATCGGCGAGAGCCATCGCGGCTTCCTCGGCACCGGCAGCATCGACTTCGCTGGGATCTTCGATGCGCTGACCGCCATCGGCTACGACGACGACCTCAGCTTCGAATCCTTCTCCTCGGAGATCGTCGACGAGAACCTGTCGAAGAAGACGGCGATCTGGCGCAATCTGTGGACCGACAATATGGAGCTCGCCCGCCATGCCCGCCGCTTCATCGCAGTCGGGATGGAGACGGCGCGGCGCAAGGCCGAGCTGGTCACGGCGACGCAGAGGCCTTGAGGCTCCGGCTGGCACCTACTGCTGCCTTGAAGCTTGCGGGTAATTTTACGACCGCATTCGATTAAGATCGTCCCTGTTTGATTCGTCCCGGTCATGGCCCGGAGAGCAGGAGCAGGAACGGCATGAGCAAGGCCCTTACCACTTTCGCGTTGGTCGCGGTGCTCACCGCCCTGCTCATGGCGCTTTCGCTTGCGGTCGCCAGGCACGGCTATCCCTACGGCGCTTTCGGTGTGAAGCGCCTCGACGGCATCGCCGATGCCGGCTCCTTCATTCCGCTAGCCGCCGTCTATTTCTTCAGCGCGCTCTTGATGATGATCCTGCCGTTGCGCGCCGCCAGCATCGTGCTTACCAACGCCGCCGATGCGCTGTTCTGGGCGACGGTCGCGCTGTTTGCCACCATCGTCGGCTGCCTCGTCGCCAGATGGGCCTTCGGCCAGGGCGGCGTGCTGTGGGCGCTGGTCAACTGGCGCTTCCTGTTCGTTGCGGCCATCGTTGCGGCCCACCTCGCCATGAACGAGCTACGCCGCAATATCCTGCTGAGAAGCCTGTTCTTCGTCGTCTTTGCCGCGGCGACGCTGGCCTGCCTGTTCTGGACCTTCCCGGCCTGACCACCCATATGTCGGTTCGGCAAGGCGGACAGGCGCGGGCTTTCATCGGCCCGCGCCATCGGCTATTCCGATCCATGCCCGCCTTCTCGCTGTCATCATTTGTCTGATAAATGGCTTGACTGAGAGATGACCGCGGCGGACAAGGCCGCCAGCAAAGCTTCACAAGGAAAGACCATGACCCTGTTTCGTAAGAACCTCATCGATGGCGACTGGGTGGGCGAGGCCGGCTCCCGCAACATCAACCCCTCCAACACCGGCGATGTCGTTGGCGAATATGCCTCTGCCGGACCGGATGAGGCGCGCCAGGCGATCGCCGCCGCCAAGGCGGCCTTCCCCGCCTGGTCGCGCTCGGCGCCGCTCGCCCGCCACGCGGTGCTGAGGAAGGCTGCCGACGAGATCACCGCGCGCAAAGACGAGATCGGCCGCGCGCTCGCCCGCGAGGAAGGCAAGACGCTGGCCGAAGGCATCGGCGAAACGATAAGAGCCGCCCAGATCTTCGATTTCTTCGCCGGCGAGACGCTGCGCCTGGCGGGCGAACTGGTGCCGAGCGTGCGGCCCGGCGTCGGCGTCGAGATGACCCGCGAGGGCGTCGGCGTGGCCGGCATCATCACGCCGTGGAATTTCCCGATCGCGATCCCGGCCTGGAAGATCGCGCCGGCGCTGGCCTACGGCAACACCATCGTCTTCAAGCCGGCCGAGCTGGTGCCGGAGAGCGCCTGGACCATCGTCGACATCCTGCACCGCGCCGGCCTGCCCAAGGGCGTGCTCAACCTGGTCATGGGCAAGGGCTCGGTGGTCGGCCAGGCCATGCTCGACAGCCCGGACGTCAACGCCATCTCCTTCACCGGCTCGGTCGGCACGGGAAAACGCGTCGCCGCCGCCAGCGTCGAGCACATGCGCAAGTTCCAGCTCGAAATGGGCGGCAAGAACCCGCTCGTCGTGCTCGATGACGCCGATCTGGCGGTCGCCGTCGATTGCGCGCTCAACGGCGCCTATTTCTCCACCGGCCAGCGCTGCACGGCCTCGTCTCGCCTCGTTGTGACCGACGGCATCCACGACCGCTTCGTTGCCGCGCTGAAGGAGCGCATGGAGAAGCTCGTCATCGGCGATGCGCTCGACGCCAAGACCCAGATCGGACCGGTCGTCGACGCCACGCAGCTGAAACAGGACGAGGACTACATCGCCATCGGCCGCCAGGAAGGCGCCGAGCTTGCCTTCGGCGGCGAGCGGCTGGGCCGCGAGACGCCGGGTTTCTACCTGCAGCCGGCGTTGTTTGTCGGCGCCACCAATGCCATGCGCATCTCGCGCGAGGAGATCTTCGGGCCGGTCGCCAACGTCATCCGCGTCAAGGACTATGACGAGGCGCTGACGGTTGCCAACGATACGCCGTTCGGCCTGACCTCCGGCATCTGCACCACCAGCCTCAAGCACGCCACGCATTTCAAGCGCAATTCGGAAGCCGGCATGGTCATGGTCAACCTGCCGACCGCCGGCGTCGACTTCCACGTGCCGTTCGGCGGCCGCAAGGGCTCGAGCTACGGCCCGCGCGAGCAGGGCCGCTACGCCATGGAGTTCTACACCACAGTAAAGACGGCCTATACATTCGCCGGCTAAAGCAATTCCAGGAAAAGTGTGAAACGGTTGGGCTCGGCGACTTCGCCGTAGCCTTCCGTCCGGAATTGCGTCAAAGCAATAAGGCAGGCTGGCGACGACGAAAGGAACCAGGCAGGCGAGCATGTCGACGACAGACTGGAAAGCGGACCTGACCTGGCTCAACCCGCCGCCGCACCACGCCTTTGCCGGCAGCGCCGTGCATGTGCGCACCGGCAAGGAGACCGACTTCTGGCGCGAGACCTTCTATGGCTTCTGGCGCGACAACGGCCATTTCCTCTATCGGCCGGTCGCCGGCGATTTCAGCGCCGAGGTCACGGTCAAGGGCGACTATCGGGTGCTCTACGACCAGGCCGGGCTGATGGTGCGGCTAAGCGAAACGCACTGGATCAAGGCGGGCATCGAATACACCGACGGGCTGGCCTATTTCTCGGTCGTCGTTACCAACGATACCTCGGACTGGTCGCTGGTCAGCATTGCTGCCGATCCCAACGGCGTCAGGATCCGTTTGACCCGCCACGCCGAGGCTATCCGCATCCAGTATCTGGACGCCGCCGACGGCCATTGGAAGCCGGTGCGGCTCGCCTATTTCCCGGCCTCGAAATCGGTCGATGTCGGCATGATGTGCTGCTCGCCGCAGCGTGAAGGCTTCGAGGTCACCTTTTCGGATTTTTCGATCGGTCCGCCCATTGCCAGGGAGCTTCACGACTAGGGCCGGCTTGGCCGAGCGGATAATCGGAGGTCCTTCCCCGAAGCTGGGTCCAAAGCGTATACGGAAGCGGTTCCCGCGCTTTGAAAGCGTCTTCATGCCATCGAACCAACCGCTCATCCTTTTCTACACGACCTTCTTCGGCAAGCCGGTCGACATATCGGCCATCCCCGCTTGCGCGGTGCCAGTCGAATGGACCAATGACCGCCGCCGCCTTGCCGAAGCCGCGGCGGTGGTGTTCCACCTTCCGGATTACCGCGAGATCGGCGACGCCCGCAAATATACCGGCCAGACATGGGTCGCGTGGTCGATGGAGAACCCGCAGAACTATCCACGTGCCGCCGCTCCCGGCTTCATGCGGCATTTCGATCTCACGATGACGCACGAGTCCGGATCGGACATCTGGACACCCTATCTTCAGGAGGCGAGCTGGTGGGAGGCGATACGCAACAGCGCGATACCGTCCAAGACCGAGAGCGCCCCGGTGGTGCGTTTCCAGTCCGCAAGCATCGACCTTAGCGGCCGTGGGGCGTTCGCAGCCGAGCTTGCCGGGCATATCGGCGTCGATTCCTATGGCCGCTATCGTCCCACGCGACAGATCGAAGGCCCCGATCTCGGATCGCGGACCAAGATCGAGACCATAGGGCGATACCACTTCTGCCTGGCGCTGGAGAATTCGATCGCGCCCGACTACGTCACCGAGAAGATCTTCGATCCGCTCTGTGCAGGCAGCGTGCCGGTCTATCTCGGCGCCCCCAATGTCGGCGAGTTCGTCCCTGCCAATTCCTACATCGACGCGACCGCGTTCGGCACGCCGGCCGAGCTTGCCGCCTATCTCCGCCATCTGCTGGAGACGCCTCAGGCCTATGAGGCCTATTTCGCCTGGCGCTCCCAACCGCTGCCGGGGCCCCTCGCCAGCCGTCTGGCGCTCCTGGAAACGCCGGCAAAATGCCGGCTGGCCGAGCGTATACATCAGCGCCTTCAGCAAGGTCAGGGCCTGTCGGCCGGCCGGCCGACACTGCCGTTTGGCGGCCTCTCCTTCCTGCGCACCAGGCTGCGCCGCTGGCGGAAGGCGCACCGTCGCCGTTGATGCGGGGCGGGCACGGCCGTTCACCACGGCACGTGCAGGATTTCGAGCTTGGGCAGGCCGACCGGCCGGATGCCCAGTTCGTTGGCCAGCACGCCGAAGGCTTCGGTCTCGATCAGGTCGCGATAGGGGATTTCGGGAAAGCGAAGACCGCCGCGATGCAGGGCCGCGTCGACGAGCAGCATGGTTCCGCCGACACCGTCGAGCCCGACAATGTCGAGATGCCTGAGATCGCTGAGATGGAGGCGGCTGTAGGAGCGCGCCGGCGGCTGGTAGAGGCCGCCATGGATCTGGCGATAGTAGCGATAGTCCTTTTCCGGCCGAACGCTGATGAAGGAGTTCAGGTCGAAACTGTCGCCGCCGGCTATCTTCACGCAATGCGGGACCGCGATGCGATGACCGGTTCCGACAAGCCGGCTTAGAACATCGTCCGGGAACCGCCAGACATCGATGTCCACCCAGAGCGCCCAGTCATCATCCGGCGCCAGGCCATGGTCGATCAGGTGGTTGCGCACCTTGGCGATGGCGCCGCGCCGCAGGCGCTGCAGCTTTGGCCGCGCCCGCTTCGCGCGATCGAGGCTGATGCCCGTCTGCTTCTGCAGCAGAACGATGTCGCGATATGTCCCGGCAAGCGGCGCCACCGCCCGCTGCAATCGTTCCCAGCTTCCGTCCGCGCTGTCGCCCTCGCAGAAGACCAGCTTGATCCTGTCCTTCGGGTAGTCGAGCGCGCCGACGGCGTCGAGAAACGGCCGGATATGGTCGGCCGCGTCGCGCAGCGGCACCAGCATGGCGACGTTGCGGCCCGTCGGCGGCGGCGCCGAAAGCACCGCCTGGCTGACGCTGCGCTTGGCCGTCACCTCATCCAGATACGCGCCACGGCTCAGTTGGTGCCAGTATCGGTAGACCTGAGTGCGGACCCTGTCCCGCCATCGCGGCGCCGGCATGGGCGTCCACCATGTGCCCGCCCAATGGTGAATGGACAGCGTCGGCCCGTCGTCGCCGTCTCTGCACCCCGACGAGTCCACCGGCGCGAACAGCGCCGAAGGATGGATGGCGAACGCCGATGGATCGCCATAGCAGAGCTGGGCGGAGGTCATCACGCTGGGACCGGTCGCGTCGATCGCTTCCTTGGCGTGGGCCAATCCCGGCAGGAAGGACAGGAGATGCAGCCAGAACGGGTGACCGGGCGGGCTGGCGATCGTACCATTGAACAACAGGTAAGGCAGTCCGCGGAAACCCGCCTGCACCCGCGCATGCGTGTCCGGCTCCCTGCAGACCACGATGCGATCCTCGCCCGTCAAGAGGTCGAAGGGTGCCACGCATTCGCAGTCGATGTCGGCATAGACGCCGCCGAAATGATGCAGCAGCAGATAGCGTCCCGCGTCGGCGCGCAGCACACCTTGCGAATAGCTGCAAAAGATCGGCAGGAAGTCCGGATAGTGCCGGGCGACGAATTCGAGCAGCATCCGGTCATTCCAGAACATCACCGTCCAGTCGGGATGAAGCCGCTTCCAGCTCTCGACATAGGCCTGGAAGCGGTCCGGGATGCTGTCGGTCTTCCAGGTCTGGTGCAGGATCTTGGGGATCATCGGCGGCTCATCGGGCGGGACGCTGAAGACGCTGTTGTCGTCATTGGCCGGCTCCGTCCGGTCCAAGGCCGTCGCGGACGGCGTCTCTTATAGCTTGCGGCCCGAATCGTGCCCAGACGGTCGCATGCGCGCGAGCGCGCTGTCGGGCGAGGCGGGCCGGGTCGCTGCACAGGGCGATCGCCATATCCGCCAGCCCCTCGTCCGACTCCGACAGCAGCACCTCTTCGTCCTCGATCAGATCGAGGCCCTCCACGGCCAGCGGCGTCGCCACCACCGGAACGCCGCAAGCCATCGCCTCAAGGATCTTGATGCGCGTGCCGCCGCCCGACGACAGCGGAACGATGCTGAGGTGAGCCTTGGCCAGGAGTGGCCTGGTGTCGCCCGGTTCCTCGACGAGCGAAACGCCGTCCAGCCCGGCGAGCGCCCGCACGGCCGGCTTGGGCGAACGGCCGGCAAGGACAACGCTCGCCGCCGGCAGCGCCTGCCGGATGCGCGGCAGGATGTTGCGCACCAGGCGCTCGGCGGCTTCGACATTCGGCCTGTATCCGAGATGGCCGACAAGCAGAACAACCGGAAACCCGTCTGCAAACGTGGGCTGCGCCGGCAACGCCGCCGGCATGGCCTCGGCCCGCGGAATGCCGTTCGGAACGACGTCGATCGGCGCCGTTCCGGAAGACAGCCTTTCACGGTCGAGACGAGAGCAGACCCAGATCCTGTCGACGATCCCGGCGGCCTTTCGCTCGAGGCGGTTGAGGCCGGGCGCGCTGACCGGCGAACCATCGGCCCGCTCCAATTGTCCGGCGAGATCCGATTCGACATTGTGCATGTCGAGGACGAGCTGCCCGGCCAGCGGTCGCAGCGGCCGAAGCAATCGGAACAGCGCAATGCCCTCGACGATGATGGTGTCGGGGCGAAATTCGCGAACGAGCGCCTTGAGGCGGGTGAGCGCAGGGCGCGGAATCCGGCCCTCGCCCCTGGCTCGCCGCCAGCCGAGCGCCGGAGCGCGCGGTTCGCCCGCATTCGTCAGCGCCGCCACGCGGATAGCGCTGACGAGCGGCTGCGCATCATCGGCCCGTGGCTGGATCGAGACGAGGCGGACCGGTCCGAGTTCGGCCGCCGCCATGGCATTGTCGAAATTCCGCAGATCGGCGCCCGACACCGGCGGGAAGGCCGGTTCGTGGCAAACCACCAGGGTCCGCCTCGGTCTGCCGGATGCCGGAAGCGATGGCGCCGGGGGCCTTGCCGGGGCCAGCCGCGCCAGGCGGATGCGGGCGCGGTATTGCCATGCCTTCCGGGCTCGGCCCAACGCTTCGTGCGCGCGCACGGCCCGCATCATGCCGCCCGCGTCGGCAATCATCCTGTGCTTGATCAGCTGGCGCGCGATCCGCTGCGCGATCCAGGCCTTTCGCCACTGCAGCGCCTTCCGGTCGACGCCGTGAGCCGCGAGCCGGTTCAGCGCCAGCGCTACGGCAAGGAACGTCGCGCGCGGCGCCGTGATGAAGCGCCGCGCCATCCTGGTTTCGTCGAGATGATAGAGGAGCACCGGCGCCGCGATGCTGATGACGTCGGCGCGCGCCAGAACGGCTGTCCAGAAGCACGTGTCCTCGTCGAGGCCGATCGCCTCCGGAAAGCGGATGCCGGCCGTCGCCGCTCGCGCCACCAGCGCGCTTCCCATGGCGATCGGCCACAGCTCGTTGCGGAGGTAGCGCCGGGTATTCTCGGTCCTGTCGCTGCCGTAGCCGTGCGGTGTCTTCATCTTGTCCGGTCGCCCCGCCGTGCGCCGGATGCTGGCCCCGACCGCGAGGCCTGCTTTCGGATGGCGCTCGAACGCCTCACGCAGTTGCGTCAGGCCGCCCTCGATCACCTCGTCATCGGCGTCTAGGAAGAACAGGAACCTGCCGCATGCGCGCGCCATGCCGGCATTGCGCGCGGCGCCCGCCCCGCCGAAGCGCCCGGCCACGACCTCCAGCGGCAAGCCGTGCCGCACCGCGCTTTCGGCCGCGACAATCGCCGTCCGATCGTCGCAACCATCGTCGACGAGCAGGACCTCGCGGATCAGCGCGCCGTCGGGGGCAAGACTGCCCAGCGCGGCGTCGATCGTCGCGACGGCGTTCTTCGCCGGAATGACGACCGTGATATCAGCGGCTGCTTCCCTGCTCATTGCCGCTCGAAGAAGCCGCGCTTCAGCATGTGGTCGTAATAGTGCTTGAACGGCGAGACCTGGCGCAGCGACAGGCTGGCAAGGCTCTCGATCGGCTGCGGCTCGACATCGAAGGGCGACTGGCCCTCCAGCCAGCTATAGGATGAGCCGTCCCTCAGCACGGAGGGGCTGGCAACGATATAGCCGCCAAGCGCCTTGAGGTGGCCGATCCTGCGTATGCCGCAATAGAGGCTCGACGACACCATCGGCTCGCGCGTCCGCAGATAGACATGGAAGCCGCTCGGCGATCTTGCCACCGGTGTGCGGCTTGCCACGGCGTCATGGCGGCGGCGCCAGCTCAGGTAGGCGGCAATGTCGTCGAAATCCAGGATCAACAGATTGGCCAGTCCCGCAAGCAGGCCGACATTGCCGGAGAAGTCGTCAAACCAGCGTCCGACATCGTCGGCACTTGGCGGTTTCTGCGACAGCTGAAAGCTTATAGAACAGAAGGCAAGCTCTTTCAGATCCTTGCGCTGGCTGGGCAGATGCAAGGGGTCATAGCCCATCGCCGCGAGGTCGAGATGCTTGCCGCCGGCACGAAGCGGCAGGCAGACATAGCCCTGCGTCAGCAGCCGGACTGCGTAGTCGGTCAGTATTCGGGGCTGCATCCGACAAATGTTCCGCGACCATGAATTCCCTGCCCAATCTCTTTAGCCGAACAGCCCGTTCGTCAAGCATTGGCGCATTCGCCGCCGCCTGGCCCCTTTCCGCTTCCAGTCCCTTCACGCGAATGTGCAGGCATCTCGATCGGGCGCGACCGCGTTCAGGCCGCCGTCTATGGCTGTCGGGTGGACCGGCGGGAACCCAATTCAAATGTTCTTGATCGATTTCCAGTGGTTCAGGCGCTCGGCGATCAATTCCACGCGCCGCTGATTGTCGTTTCCGTCCAGGATGGTCAGGTCCTCCGGATCGGCGCGCAAATAGACGCCGGAGGTTCGTGCATTCACCTCCGAGTTGGTGTCCGAACGCGTCGTGAAGTACCCGGATGCACGATCGGCGGACTCAAGCTTTATCTCGCCTGTCCCGTAGAGCTGCGGCGCGTTTGCGTCGAGGGGCCGTTCGCCGTTCCAATAGTAGAAGATGCCAGCAGACTCGCCCTTCTCCTTCGTCGCCTCGCTCCAGTATCTGGCTGACAGGCTGCCATTCTCCTGCCATGAGCGGCCGTTCAGCTCCAGCGCGCCATTGCGGTCCCGCGAAACTTTCAGCAGACTGACGGCGGAAGGCTCCCTCGCTGTGCGCTCCGTCAGGGAAAATTGCCACCAGAATCCCTCGATACGGGCGACGCGTCCCTCGTTTTCGATGGCGTTCCGCAGTTTTTGGTTGATCGCCCGCGTCTCCGCGGCGCTCGTGGCCTCGCCATAGCGTACCGACGTCAGGCCGAGCAGGTCGCTCGGCAGCTTGGCGCCATTGGCATGCAGGATGAATGTCCGCCGCATCCCCAGCACCCCGCCGAACAGCCCGGCCTCGAACACCACATTGTCCCGCGGCGAAGCCTGGGCGGGAACAGTGGCGGTCGATTCCGGCTGGCCCGCGCTCGTCCAGTCGTCCTGGGCGAACACGAACGCGGCGAAGTCGACCTCGCGCGTCAGCTCGAGGAGGCGCCCCAGCGTTGTCGTTCCTGGATTGAAAACCGTCGTCCACGGCTCGACATGGGCGATGTCCTCGAGGCCGCGCGTCAGCGCCTGCAACAGCTTCTTCTGTTTTCCCGACGAACCGAGGAAGATTCGAGGTTTGGCCATTCCGTTCCCTCCGGCGCAACGAAGACTCACCATAGCGTAGGCGGATGACCTATCTCATTGCAACGACGGCAGTGCGATGACGTGTTGCCGCTATCTCTCTGTCCGGTGCTGGAAAAACTGCAGGAACAGCTCGCGCTCGGTGGTGATGTCGAGCTTCTCATAGATCCGCCGGCGATGGTTCTTGACGGTGCCGACGGTGATGCCGAGGCGCCCGGCGATGTTGGCGGTCGGATGCCCGGCCAGCACCAGCTGGACCAGCTCTCTTTCGCGCAGCGAAAGTTCCGGCCAGAGGCTCGCCGGGACAGTCGGTTTCTGCTGAGGCGAGGCACCGGGGCTTGTGGGGGTCGATGTTCGGGAAAACGCGCTGCCGCGCGCCTTGATGTCGAGCGCATGCAGTGCCTCGAAAACCGGCAACCGCTCGACGAGCAGCGCGATCTCGCTGTCCTTGAACGACGCGGTCGAGCGATCGAGGAAGATGCCGAGGCACCAGTCGCCGCCGTCGGCCAGCATGATGCCGACCTCGTCGCAGATCTCCGACTGCGCCAGGAAACCGGCTATGTATTGCCCGCGCTTGGCCTTGTCGTCGGCGAAATGCTTCAGAGGCAGGATGCCCAGCCGGCGCTCCTGCCGCCAGGAGGCATAGAAGGGGTCGAAGATGTAGTAGCTGGCGAGATAGCGTCGCACCATCTCGTCCGAAAAGCGCCGATGCTTGACGAATTCGGGCGTCGTCGTCGCCGAATAGCGGGTGACCGTGACCAGGTCATGCGCGATGTCGGCGCCGATCAGGTCGATCAGGCAGTCGACATGCCGGTCCGTGCCGGTGGCGGCGATCGCCCTGGCCAGCGGCGCCCAGATAGTGCCCATGCGCATGCCCTTTTCTCGGCGAACCCGGCCCAAGCGTCATTGTGTCTTTAGGCATATGGCGCGATCGGGCCGACCGAATCTAGCCTGCGGTCATTCTCGGCAAGGGAAAGCGACCCGTGGACCAGATCACCACCAATCCAATCGTCATCGGCATCGACGCCGGCGGCACCATGACCGACACGATCCTTGTCGATCAGGACGGTCACTTCAAGATCGGCAAGTCGGCGACCACGCCGAAGAACGAGGCCGAGGGCTTCCTCGACTCGGCAGAGGACGCGGCCGATGCCTGGGGCATCTCGCTGCAGGACCTGTTTTCGGGCGTCAACGTGGTGCTCTACTCCGGCACCGGCATGCTCAACACGCTGTTGTCGCGCACCGGCCGCAAGCTCGGCCTGATCACCACCAAAGGCCTCGAGGACATGATCCTGATGGGCCGCGGCCTGCAGGCCTGGGCCGACTATTCCTATGCCGACCGCCTGCATGCGGTCACCCACCATCATCCTGATCCGCTGGTGCCGCGCCGCCGCACCCATGGCGTGACAGAACGCATCGACCAGTTCGGCGACGTCATCCTGCCGCTCTACGAGCACGAGGCGCACGCGGCGGCCAAGAAGCTGATCGCCGACAAGGTCGAGGCGATCTGCATCATGACCGTCTTCTCGCACGTCAATCCGGCGCATGAGAAGCGCATCGCCGAAATCTGCCGCGAGGAAATCGCCGCCGCCGGCGCCGACATCCTCGTCTACACCAGCCATCAGGTGCGTCCGGTCATCCGCGAGCAGTCGCGGCTGAACTCGGTGCTGATCGAGGCCTACGCCACTTCGCGCGGCCGCAAGCAGCTCAAGGGCATCGAGGACGTCTCCAAGAAATACGGCTTCAAATACGGCGTGCAGACGCTGCTCTCGTTCGGCGGCCTGACCTCGATCAACCATCCTCGCCTGCACGAGACCATGATCTCCGGGCCGATCGGCGGCATCCTGGGTGCTGCCTATGTCGGCAAGCTGATCGGCAACGACTCGCTGATCTGCTCGGACATGGGCGGCACCTCCTTCGACATGGGCGTCATCACGCGCGGCCAGACGCGGATCGAGAACGAGCCGCTGATGGACCGTTTCAAGCTCAACGTGCCGACGCTGCATCTTGATACGATCGGCGCCGGCGCCGGCATGATCCTCAAGGTCGATCCGCTCACCCGCAAGGTTTCGCTCGGACCGGAAAGCGCCGGCTCCGATCCCGGACCGATCTGCTTCGCCAAGGGCGGCACCGAGCCGACCATCGCCGACTGCGACGCCATTCTGGGCCGGTTGAACCCGCATTACTTCCTCGGCGGCAAGGTCGTGCTGCAGGTCGAGAAGGCGCGGAAGGCCTTTGAGGAGAAATGCGCGCGGGTGCTCGGCGTCGGCGTCGAGGAAGCCGCCGAAGGCATGATCGAGATGCTCGAGGCCGACGCCAACAACGCGCTGCGCCGCGTCATCTCCGGACAAGGCATCCATCCGTCGGAGTTCACGCTTCTGTCCTATGGCGGCTCCGGGCCGCTGCATCTGGCCGGCTGCTCCAGGGGCATCGGCTTCAAGGACATCATCACCTTCCAGTTCGCCGCAGCCTTCTCGGCCTTCGGCTGCACCACCGCCGACTTCATGCGCCGCCATTCGGTGTCGACGCAGATCGACATCGGCGCGCGCGCCAGCGACGACGAGCTGCAGGCCTTCGGCGCCAAGGTCACGGCCGTCTGGAACGATCTGACCAGGGCGGCGGTCGACGAAATGGTTGCCGACGGCCATGCGCTGGACAAGGTCAGGACCGTGCCGTTCCTGATGATGCGCTACACCGGCCAGCTCGAGGATGTCGAGGTGATGGCGCCGCTGTCGGCAATCGCTTCGGCCGACGACATGCGCAAGGTCATCGCCGAGTTCGAGGCGGTCTACGCCAAGGTCAACCACCGCGTCTCGCGCTATGGCGAAGCTGGCTTCTCGATCACCGAGCTCGGGCTGACCGCCACCGCCGACAAGGTCAAACCGATGCTGGTCAAGCGGCCGCTCGGCAAGCCGGATCCGGCTTCTGCCCATAAGGGCGTGCGCGAAGCCTATATCGGCGGCCGCTGGCACAAGGCCAATCTCTACGAGATGGACTTGCTGCAGCCCGGCCACGAAGTCATCGGCCCGGCCATCATCGAACATCCGGCGACGACGCTCGTCGTCCACCCGCAGGACCGCGTCTTCGTCGATGAATGGACGCTGCTCCACTACTCCCACGCTTGAGAAGGGCGAACGCCATGCTGGACAAACCCGCCTCCGCGCTCCGCATCCGCGAGCGGCTGATCGAATCCGAAAGGCTGATGGAAGAGACCGGCTGCTATGACGGCATCACCGAGC
The DNA here is from genome assembly GCF_003998955.1 of Mesorhizobium sp. M4B.F.Ca.ET.017.02.2.1. Taxonomy (NCBI): domain Bacteria; kingdom Pseudomonadati; phylum Pseudomonadota; class Alphaproteobacteria; order Hyphomicrobiales; family Phyllobacteriaceae; genus Mesorhizobium; species Mesorhizobium sp. M4B.F.Ca.ET.017.02.2.1. The sequence goes on from NZ_RZOF01000040.1 coordinate 17,085, forward strand.
TCGAGCTGCGCAACCAGGACCCGCTGAAGTTCGAGACGCTGCACACCAAGCTGCGCGCCTATTGCGTGTCGGCGCGCGAGATGGCCCGCCGCATCTCGGCCTCGCCCGGCGTGCGCGAGGTCGGCGAGATGGTCGTCGCCATCTACACGCCGGAAGGCGACGCGATCGCGCTCTCCAACGGCATCATGGTGCATGTCCACACGATGAGCCGCTTCATCAAATGGATGATCCGCAACGGCTACGAGGAGAACCCGCAAATCCGCGACGGCGACATCTTCGCCAACAACGACGCCTTCATCGGCACCGTGCAGGTGCCGGACGTGATGGACGTGGTGCCGATCTTCCATTCCGGCAAGCTCGTTGGCTGGGCCGGCGCCGTCTGCCACGAGTTGGAGGCCGGCGGCATCACGCCCGGCGGCGACGTGGCGCTGGCGCAGGAGCGCTTCACCGAAGGCCTGTTCGTCTGCGCCGAGAAGGTCGGCGAGAACGACGAGCTCAGGCGCGACTACGTCATCCGCTGCGAACGCAATCTCAGAATGCCGATCTACTGGGTGCTGGACGAGAAGGCCAAGGTCGCCTCCTGCATCGACATGCGCGAGAGCGTCAAGGCGCTGATCGACGAGATCGGTCTCGACTACTGGATGCAGGTCTCGAAGGAATTCATCGAGGAGGGCCGTCGCGCCCAGCTCGCCCGTACGCGCCAGCTCACCGTGCCCGGCATCTATCGCGGCCACACCTTCTACGGCCACGTCACCGCCGGCAAGCCGGGCTACCAGCCGCTCGGCGATCCCGACTGGCTCTACAACATGCCGATCGAGATGGAGATCACCACCGACGGCAAGATCATCATGGACTTCGAGGGCACCCAGCCCTGGGGCTACCATTCGATGAACTGCACGCCGGCCGGCATGGATGGCGGCATGTTCGTGACCCTGACCCAGCACATGAATTTCGAGGGTCTCGTCAATGACGGCGCTTGGATGGCGACGGAGCTGAAGCTGCCGCACGGCACCTGGACCAATCCGGACAACGAGATGGTGGCGACCGCCACCTCCTGGGCGCTGCTGCTGCCCGCCTATGGCGTCTTCCAGCGGCTCTTGTCGCGCTCCTTCATCGCCCGCGGCTTCGTCGAGGAGGCTTTCGTCGGCCAGGTCAACAGCCCGATGATCGAGATGGGCGGCCAGAGCCAGTACGGCACGCTGTTCGGCATGGCGCATTTCGAATGCGCCGCCGCCGGCTCCGGCGCACTTGCCATCAAGGACGGTCTCGACACCGCCTATGTCGGCTGGAACCCGGAATCCGACATGGGCAATATCGAGATCTGGGAACAGAACATGCCGATGCTCTATATCGGCCGCTCCATCGTTCCCAATTCCGGCGGCGCCGGCAAATATCGCGGCGGCTGTTCCTTCCTGTCGACCTGGCTGGTTTCGAAGACCGACCATTTGCGGCTGGTCACCTCCGAGCACTCCTCGCGCGTCTTCGACAATGGCGGCTTGTGCGGCGGCTATCCGGCGCCGACCTGCCAGAAACATCGCGCGGTGCGCGACACCAACATCTTCGAGCTTGCCGAAAAAGGCGCGCCGCTGGCGCACCACACCGGCACCAATCCGTATCGCTCGGAACTGGAGGTGCGGCTCGAAGGCCAGCATGTGACGATGGAAGGGCCATACATCACCGCACCGCACAAGACCGGCGACGTCTTTACCCATTCCTACAATGGCGGCGGCGGTTACGGCGACGTGCTGGAGCGTGATCCGCTCAAGACCGCCTGGGACGTCGAGAACGGTTTTCTCACCAGGGAAGCGGCGGAAGGCATCTTCGGCATCGTGCTCGACGAGGACGGGGAGGGCTTCCCGGTCGCCAATATCGAAGCCACCAAGCGCCATCGCGCCGAGATGCGGGCCAAGCGGCTGGCGCGCGCCAAGCCCGTTTCGGAGTGGATGGCCAAGGAGCGCGAGCGGGTAAAGGCCGCCGATTTCGCGCCCGAGGTGAAGAAGATGTATGCCAGCGCGATCAAGCTTTCCGCGCGCTTCACCAGGGATTTTTCGACCTTCTGGGATGTCGATGCCCAATCGACCTTCGGCGTGGAGTAGGGGACATGACCTCATACAGCAAGGAAGTCATCGCCGATCTGGTAGCCGGCACGCTGCCCTGGCCGCAGACGCGTCGCATCATGAGCGCCTACAAGGACGACGACCGCTTCTTCAAGTATGTCGCGGTGCTGCAGGATCGCGTCGGCTGGAAGGATCCGATCCTGCTGCCGGTCGGCGACCACCTCTTCATCTGCCAGAGCGGTGGCGAGCGGGTGACGAAATGCGAATGCGGCCATTCCTTCGGCGACTACCGCCGGAACTGGAAGCTGAAGGCCGCGATCATCGTGCGCGATACAGAGGAGACGCTGCGCGAAATCTATCCGAACAGCGACCTGCCGGATCCCGAATGGATGGAGATCCGGGAATTCATCTGCCCCGAATGCGGCACGCTGCATGAGGTCGAGGCGGCGGCGCCCGGCTATCCGATCGTGCATGATTTCGAGCCGGACCTCGAAGGCTTCTATCGCGACTGGCTGGGCAAGCCGCTGGAGCCGTCAAGCACGGAGGTTGATGGCGATGGGCGGGGAGGTTATGCAGCCGTCTGATCCCGGAGGTGCTCGATGACCAATCTGTCCGGCCGCAGCGCGATCGTCACCGGCGGTTTTTCCGGCATGGGTTTCGCCATCGCCACCGCGCTCGCCCAGGCCGGGGCAAGCGTCGCCGTCGGCTCTTACGTGGCCGCTCCAGATTCGGGCGGGACCGATGCCGCCTACTATCCCGGCGCCGAAGAGATAGAACGCGTCCGCTCGGCGCTGGCCGCGCATGGCACCAGGGTGCACGCCGCGCATCTCGACGTGCGCGACAGCGATCTCACCAACCGTTTCGTTGCCGAGGCGCAAGCCGCGCTCGGGTCGATCGATATCCTCGTCAACGCTGCCGGCACCACCGCCGAGCAGCCGGTCTGCGGTCATTCCGACGCGCTCTGGGACAAGATCGTCGACACCAACCTTACTGGCGCCTTCCGCGTCACTCGCGCCGTGCTGCCCGCCATGATCGAGCGCGGCTGGGGCCGCATCGTCAACATCGGTTCCACCGCCGCCACCGTCGGCTGGAAGGACAATCCCGCCTACTGCGCCTCCAAGGCCGGCCTGCTCGGCCTCACCCGTTGCGTCGCGCTGGAAGGCGCGCTGCACGGCGTCACCTGCGTCATGATCAGCCCCACCTGGGTCGAGACCGAGCTGATGCGCCGCAACGTCGCCCAGGTGGTGGCGCGCGAAGGCAAGGGCCGCAGCGTCGAGGAGGCGATGGACGAACTCAGGAAGGGCAATCCCCAGGGCCGCATGTTGCAGCCGCAGGAGATCGCCGCGCTCGCGGTGTTCCTGTGCTCGGACGCCGCCAGGGGCATCACCATGGAAAACATCCAGATCACCGGCGGCGCCTTGTGGTAGCGCCGGCGCGCGAGGGTGGCCGGCTGTGCCTCGACACGCGCCGTCGCCGCATTCGCGCCATGCGTTTGTGCCATATGGCTTGCAGGCGCTCATTTGCCCGCGACAACATTTGCCGTTGAGTGCCGCACGATAGGACGGTAAGTTATATTGCACTGCACAATGGAAGCCCGGATCGGGAATGCCCCGGGGCTTCGCACCGGCCTTTGACAGCCCGCTCCCGAGGGCTCAGCGAAAGAGATATCCGGTAGGGATATGAAGATTCCAAAATCCTTGTTGATCGATCCGGACAGGAATGCCGTCTACGGCGCCTTTGCCGTTGCCATCTCGGTCATCGCCTTCGCCTATTCCACGAATTTCGGCAAGGTTCTCATCCTCGCCTATTATGCGGTCTGGCTGCCGCTGATCCTGGTCGACTACCGGCGGTTCCTGCGGCATCTCTCCGACGCCTGGCTGCCGCTGCTGTTCGCCGCCTATATCTGCTTCTCGGTGTTCTGGTCGCATGCGCCCGGCACAACTGCGCGGGCGGCGCTGCAGTATTTCTCGCACATATTGTGCGCCTATGTCGCCGCGCGCACGGTCAGTGTCCGCACGCTGGTGGTCGGCTCGCTGATCGGCATCTTCCTCGTGCTGCTCTATTCGCTGCGCGTCGGCGGCTACGCGCTCGACACCATCGACGGGACCACCAATTTCGTCGGCGCCTTCGGCTCCAAGAACCAGGTCGGCTTCTTCGCCTCGCTCGGCCTCTATTTCTGCTTTGTCTTTGCCATCTTCTACCGGCGCGGATGGCAGAGCCTGGTGTGGACGGCGCCGATCGGCCTGCTGTCCCTCTATATGCTGGCGATCGCCCATTCCGCCACCTCGGTGGCGTCGCTGCCGGCGGCCGTCGGCGTCGTCCTGCTGCTCGGCGTGAGCAAGGTTCTGTCGCGCCGCTATCGGCGGGTGCTGTTCACGGTCGGCACCTGCGCGCTGGTCGGCGCGGTCATGGCTGCGCTCAATCTCGGCCTGCTCGACTTCGTGCTCGGCCTCTTCGGCAAGGATTCGACGCTTACCGGGCGCACCTATCTGTGGGAGCAGGGCTGGGAGGCCGCGCAGCAATTCCCGATTCTCGGCTATGGCTACGCCGCCTACTGGGTGCAGGGCTTCGCCGAGGCCGAGCGGCTGTGGGCCGAGTTCTACATCACCACCCGCACCGGCTTCCACTTCCACAACACCTATATCGAGACGCTGGTCGAGCTTGGCTTCGTCGGGGTGACGCTCATTGCCCTGGTCATCCTGCGGTCCTTCTGGGGACACGTTTCGTCGGTGATCTTGCGCGACTGGCGCGTCGATTCGGTCGTGCTTGCCGGCGCGGTGGGCCTGATGCTGCTCCGCTCCTTCTTCGAGGTCGAGATCCTCGGCCCGTATTTCACGGCCTCGTTCGTCGTCTATTACGGCCTGTTCAAGTTGCGCCCGGCGCCCGTGGCGGCGCGGCCGCAGCGCGCGCGCGTCGCTATCCAGGAAGCGAAGCCCGCAAGCGGCTGAGCGCCTGCTCTCGTTGAGAAGAACTCAGGCGATGGCGCGCGAGCGCTGGGTCAGCCGCTGCAGGAAGCGCCGCACCGGCTCGTCATAGATGCGTGTCGCGACGTCGGCGATGACGATCACGGCGCCCGCCATGGCGATGCCGAACCAGGGATGGTTGGCGAACGGATCGATGGAGACGGCCTTGCCCGCTCCCGCGATGATCATCAGCATCGGCGTATGGATGATGTAGATCGGGTAGGAGATCCGCCCGAGCCAGCCAAACAGTTTCGCCAGGCCGGGCCGGGTGGGCGCCGCCGCCCCGACCGTCACCATGACCGGGAACAGCAGCACCACGCAGATCAGATCATAGGCAGCGCGCGCGCCGCCGCCGGCCGGCGCTATGGCGAAGATCACCAGCGTCAGAAGCAGCGCCATCTCGGCCCAGTAGCCGCGCTGCAGGAAGCCGAGGCCTCCCTGCGCCATCGACCGGCACATCAGCACACCCAGGAAGAACGAGAAGGCGACGCGCGGCAGGCCGCTGGCGATGGTCGCGCCAGTCATGCCGAAATCGAGCGTGCCGGAAAACACCGCGGCGACGATCAACAGCGCGAGGCTGCCCGCGACGAGCGCCGAGAGCACACGCTTCGACAGGGCGAAGAACAGGAGCACATAGGCGATGTTCACCAGCAGCTCGAAGAACAGCGACCACGAGGCCGGATTGAGCGGGAAGATCGTGTGATAGGCATTGCCGACCAGCGGGATGAACAGCATGCCCGTCGTCAGCATCATGGCGATGTCGGACATCGGCATGTAGTCGCCGGGCATCAGCGTGTTCTTGATCAGCAGGTAGAAGGCGCCGAGCAAGGTGCCGGCGAGGTAGAGCGGATATAGCCGGATCAGCCGCACCAGCAGGAAGGATCCGAATCCCATCCCCGCCTCGATCTTCCGGTCATAGGCGTGGGCGATAACGAAGCCGCTGAGCAGGAAGAACAGGTCGACCGCCACGTAGCTCGACGCCAGCACCTTGTCGTCGGCGATGAACGGCGAAAAGTGGTAGAGCATCACGCTGATCGCGGCCACACCGCGCAACGCGTCGAGATTGAGGTAGACGTGACGGGCTGCCGGCTGCATTCGTGGCCTTCATCAGCGGATCGCTCCGCGACTTCTTCAGCGGCACTCCTGCGCCCGCCGGGCGGCACTCGATGCTGCCTTTTTCAACTCTTGCCGGCGCCCCACTCGTCCGGCCTGCCGAACACCTGAGCCGCGTCGCGCCTCAGGTGTTGTTCCTATGCATGTCGTTGTCCCAAAATCGGTGTGCGCTTTTGGGCGGCATGCATTATTGGCTGGTCATCGGCGCCAGCTTCACCTTGATCACGTCTCCAGGCAGCACCGGGGTCTCCTCGGTCGCCGCGATCTCGCTCGTCTTGCCGTCGACCACCCGAACCAGCACATACTGAAGCGCGGGCTGATCGCTGTTGGTCATGGCCGCCTGCGTCGCGGGGTCCGAGGCCACGGTCATCAGGCCCTTTTGCATGCCGACCCTGAGTTCTGCTTCCTTCAGGTCGGTTTCGACCTGCTGCCGGTCGGAGGCGAGGCTCGATCTCAGCGTGTTTTCGGCGTCGGTGGCGTCCTGCGTCGCCTTGCTCATCGACTGCTTGGCAGTGAGGATCGCCGTCTCGTAGTCCAGGATCTGCCCCTGCAGGTCGGCGATGGTCTGTTCCGAATTCAGCACCCGCGTCTGCACGACGAGGCCCTTCTGCGCCAGCGCGCCGACGCTGTCGAGCTGCTCCTTGGCGAGGTCCACCTGGCGTTGCTGGTTGACGATCTTCTTCTGCAGCGACTCGATCTCGTTCTGCAGAAGGTTCTTCAGATCGTCCAGCGCCTGCAGCTTCAGCTTGAGCTTCTTCTGGTCGGAGGTCAGCACCGCCATCTCGTCGGCGACGATCGTCGCCACCTTCGGATCGTCGGCGACTTCCTTCGGCGCCTCGAATGTCGTCTTGTCGGCGAGCTCGGCGTCGATGCGGGCGCGCCTGACGACGAGGCGAAGCCGCTGGTCGTCGTAGATGTCGAAATTGCCCTTGGCGGTGATCAGGTCGCGATCCTGCTGCGGGCCATTTTCCGCGTTGCGGCGGATGCCGCCGGCGACGCTGATTGCCTTCAATACGGTCAGTTCCGGCACGTACGGGAATTGCCCGGGGCTCTGCACCTCGCCGGAAATGTAGAACGGCCGGAACTGGACCATTTCCACCGAGGCTTCCGGCTTGTCCGAAAGCGCAAGCTTACGCTGCAGCGTCTCGCTGATCGCCGCGGCGATTTCGGCGGTGGTCTTGCCGGCGGCCGGCAATTCTCCCGCGAACGGCACCGACAGGGTTCCGGCGGGGCCCACCGAATACTCTCCATTGATGGCCGACCAGTCGCGGAAGGTGCCCTCCACCGTCTGCCATTCGGCGATGCGAATGTTGAGCTTGTCCTGCGGTCCAAGCTGGTAGTCGCCGGCGATCGCCGGGACGGCAAGCAGAAGCGCAAGGCCGGCGACAGCAAGCCGCGCCGGCATCATGGGGCGCGACAGACGGCTGTCGCGAAGGAGTCCGAATATATCTGTTTTCAACTGAACGTTTCCGATCCGCTTGCCCCATCGCCCGATGAGCTTGCTGGCGGACGCCCGATCCAATGCGAAACGGCGTCACAATCGAAGGTGCCGCGCTCCTTGCGGAGCCCGGCCTTGCGGCTCAGTAGCTGCCGCGCGACATCCATACTGCAGGCACTGTCTTGAAGATGATGCGAATGTCCTCGAACAGCGACCAGTTCTCGACATAGTGCCGATCGAAGGCAACGCGGCTGTCATAGGACACGTCGTTGCGGCCGCTGACCTGCCACAGCCCGGTAAGTCCCGGACGCGACTTCAAATAGTAGACCGCCGCGCTGCCGTAGATCTCCAGTTCGTCGCGCACGACCGGGCGCGGCCCGACCAGGCTCATGTCGCCCTGCAGGATGTTGATGATCTGCGGCAGCTCGTCGAGGCTGAGCTTCCTCAGCACCTGGCCGACACGCGTGACGCGAGGGTCGTTCTTCAGCTTGCGCGTCGCGATCCATTCGGCGTTAGCCTCCGGATTGGCGGCAAGATGCGCGGCCAGCACCCGCTCGCCGTCCTGGACCATGGTGCGGAACTTGAGGCAGGGGAAGATGCGGCCGCCGCGGCCGATGCGCTTGTGGCCATAGAAGATAGTCCCGCCATCGGACAGCTTCACGAGCATCGCGACCATCAGGAACAGCGGGCTGAGAAGCACCAGCCCGGCCAATGAGCCGACGATGTCGAAACTGCGCTTAAGCAGGCCGCCGATCGGTGGCGGAAAATCAATGCCGGCATGCGAGAAACCCGCATCGGCCGACTTGGCAATATCCCTCATGCCGCAACTCCATACGTTGAACGAATGGTTTACGGCACGATATCAAAAAAATGCTGCAGCGCAACACACAATTTCCCATCGCGATGAAATAGTCACGTCATGAATTGACTAAATAATAAACGTGTGCTGCCCAAAAATTCACCTTTATGGCACGTTTGTGACAAGATATGAGCAACACCAGGAAATGTAGTGCCTTTTTGAGGCCATTTTTGGGCGGATCGTTCCTTGTCGCAGAGGGGATCGCTTAAACTCACCTCCGAATCACTCGCAGGGCCAAGTTATTCCAGTAAAATACTAATTAATATTGTAAATTCTACTGCAGCATAATCCGCTTTTCGCAATCGGCTGTGAAGCCTGCGTGTGCGACGCAGCATGGCAGAGTCGAAGCCGAAAACCCATTCGAAATTATTTGCCGTTGGCCTTGCCCGCGCGTCCCCGCCTTAATAGAGTCGCAAAATGTTCCTGTTAGAGTTTGGATAGGTTGGGAAGGCCGGAAGCAACCGGTCGAAAGCGAGCAGCAGGAATAGCTCGCGTGGCGCATGGGGAGATACTCGGGTGGGTAAGTCGTCACTTTTGCATGCTCGCGTCGGTTGATGGATCGACGGAGATGTCACTGCCAAAATTCATCTTCGGGATGCTGTTCGCCCTCGCGATCGAGATCTCGTGGTCCTATTTCGAAGGCGCCTCGCTCGGCACGATCGTGCTGCGTGCCGTGATCTGCGCCGCCATTATCCAGGCCGGCTATTTTGTGATGGTCTTTCTCATGGTTGCCAGGAGCGCGCCGACCACGGCCGACAGGATGCGCGAGGCTGAAAGAAGCCTGGGCGCACCGAAGGCTGCCGAAGGCGAGAAGTTCAGCGCTAGGCGCAGCATCCGCTAGAACAATTTCAGGAAAATTGCGTAGCGAGTAGAGCGGGCCGGCGATTCTATGAAACGCTGAACCGCTCCAATGCGGCATCCCGCAGCAACGGCCGACCGAGCGCCCTCAGCCGGCGTCGGCTACCTCTCGTTCCGCTTGCTCGCCCGACAGCATCCTGGACAGCCGGCTGCCGGATTTCGCCTTCAAGCGCTGATACTGCCCGACCTCGACGATGTGGCCGTTCTCGATGGCCACGACCCAATCGGCGAAAGCGATCATCGAAGGCCGGTGTGCAATGGTCAGGATCGTCATCGTGCCGCGCAGCCCGTCGATCGATTTGGCGATCAGCGATTGATTCTGCCAGTCGAGGGCGCTGGTCGCCTCGTCGAGGATGAGCAGCGACGGCTTGCGCAGCAATGCCCGCGCCAGCGCGATCCGCTGGCGCTCGCCGCCGGAGAGCCGGATGCCGCGGTCGCCGACCACGGTGTCCAGGCGCTCCTCCAGCCGCTCGACGAAATCGGCGGCATGCGCGGAGCGCAGCGCCGTCCACAGCTCCGCGTCGCTGGCTTGTGGCGCGGCGAGCCTGAGGTTCGCCGCGATCGTATCGTGCAGCAGGAACACGTCCTGCGGCACGTAGGCCACCTGGTCGCGCCAAAACCTGCGGTTTCCGGGCCCGATCTCGACACCGTCGGCGAGGATCTTGCCTTGCGTCGGTTCGAGCAGGCCAAGCAGCATGTCGGCGATCGTACTTTTGCCCGACCCCGAGGGGCCGATCAGCGCGGTGACCTTGCCGGCGGGAAGGCCGAAGGTGATGCCGCTGACGACCGCCTTGCCCTCCACGGCATCGGCAAGGCCGCCATAGGCGAGCGAGACATCGCGTATGTTGAGCCCGACATCGAGGCTGAGCCTCGCGCCTTGCGTGCCCTGGCTCGCCGGCTCGCGCTCGGCGTCGAAGCGCGTCTGCAGGCCTTGCATCGAAGCGTAGGCCGGCAGGTTGATCAGCAGCTGCTGCGCCTGCGTCTGCATGTCCATGAAGCGCGGCGCGATGCGCATGAAGACCAGCAGCAGCACGACGATCTCGGCCAGCGAGAGGTGGAAGCGGGTGAGCGCGATGTAGGTGAACAGGCTGAGGCCGATGACGCTCGCCACCTGGAACAAAGCGGTGCCGATCGTGCTGTTGCGCACGTAGTTGAGGTTGTCGGCCTTCATCTTCTCCAGCGTCGCGCGCAACTGCGCGAAGTAGCTCGCCTCGACATTCAGGCTCTTGGCCACCTTGATGCCGCCGAGGAACTCCGAGACCGTGCGGTACTGGTCCTGGCGATTGGCCGTGAGCACGCGGCCATAGGCCGTCGCGCGCGAGCGGAAGGGCCGCAGCGCCACGAACATCAGCACGCCGATGACGATGGCGAACGAGGTCATCACCGGCGAGATGAACAGCGACACCACGAGATAACCGGCCAGCAGAACGGCGGTCTGCGCCAGCATCAGCAGCGAGAAGGCGGCGGCCTGCACGCGGTCGATGTCGCCGGTCAGCGCGTGGTCGAGATCGGAGCTGCGCGTGCGCGCGAAGATGCCCCAGCGCGCCCTGCCGATGGCCTCGAACAGATCCATGCGCAGTCGGTTGACGAAGTCGTAGAGCAGCCGCGCCATGTAAACGGACTTGAAGCGGTTGAAGCCCGCCTGCAGCGCGACGAGGCCGACGAGCAGGCAAAGCACCGTCGCCAGCCCAAGCGTCCCGCCAGGCGCCAGCCGGTACAGCAACGCATTGTCGGGCAGCCTGATGGCGAAATCCTGGTCGGATTTGCCGATCAGATGCAGCAGCGGGATGAGCAGCAGGATCGAGATGCCTTCGGTCAAGCTGCCGAGGACGAGGAAGGCGAGCGCGATCCACGTCCGCCGCCCGCCGATGCGGGCCATGACGGCGCCGAAGCCAGCGATATCCCGAAACAGCGACAGGCGAAGGATCGAAGCCATGGCGCGCCTCACCGAGCCTCGTCGCCGGCCGCCAGGTCGCGCTCGATCAGGGCGACGGCCTCGCCGATGCGCTCCAACCCGGTCGGCACTTCGAGGCGGTAAACGCCGATCTGGCTGGCGAGCGCCGCGCATTGGCGCAGATGCGTGGCGGCGAAGTCGCCGACCAGTGCTGCGCGGCCGAAGCGCGTCACGTAGGAGAATTTGATGATCGCCGACAAGGCGCCCGGCCCGGGCAGGCGCGAGGCCGCGGCCTTGTCGCCGCGGTGCAGGATGTAGATCCGCGTTGCCAAAACCGCGTCGCCGGAAAATCCGCCATGCAGGCGATGCTGCGCCTTGTCGATCGCCGGATGCGCTTGCGGACGCACTTCCGCTTGCCGGATCGG
>NZ_RZOF01000410.1:0-5157 GCF_003998955.1 Mesorhizobium sp. M4B.F.Ca.ET.017.02.2.1
CGGCCACGATCATCTGCACGATCTGACGCCGGCGCGTGACGAGATCGGCCAACGTCCTGGTCTCGGCATCGCGCAGCGGCCGCAGTTCCGGCTTGGTCGCAGCTATGAAGGCTGCGATGACGGCAGCATCGATCGGATCGGTCTTGGCCCGCTTGCCGAGCGCGTTGGCAAAGGCCCGGACCTGCGCTGGATTGACCACGATTCCTCCGCAACGTCGGCTAGTGCTGGCGTGAAGCGGGGCGAAAACCGGGAACACAACAAAATGGGAGTCCTGAAATGAAGACTGTTCTGAAAGCATTTGCCGCGGCGCTGCTTCTCGGCGTCGCCGCGATGGGCGTGGCCAGGGCCGATCCGGTCAAGATCGGCGTCGCCGCCGAGCCCTATCCGCCCTTCACCTCGCCGGATGCGTCGGGCAAATGGGTCGGCTGGGAGATCGACTTCATCGATGCCGTCTGCGCCGAGGAGAAGCTCGAATGTGTCATCACGCCCGTCGCCTGGGACGGCATCATTCCGGCGCTGACCACCAAGAAGATCGACCTGATCGTCTCCTCGATGTCGATCACCGACGAACGCAAGAAGACGATCGACTTCTCGGACAAGTACTATAACACGCTGCCGGCGATCATCGGCCCGAAGGACAAGAAATTCGGCGCCACGCCGGACGACCTCAAGGGCAAGGTGATCGGCGTCCAAGTATCGACCACACACGCGGTGTACGCCAAGAAGCACTTCACCGAGGCGCAGGAAATCAAGGAATACCAGACCCAGGACGAAGCCAACCAGGATCTCGCCGCCGGTCGCCTCGATGCGGTGCAGGCCGATTCGATCGCGCTTGTCGAATACCTCAAGTCGGACCAGGGCAAGGCCTGCTGCGACCTGAAGGGCATGGTGGCTCCGGACGACGAGGTGCTGGGGCCGGGCATCGGCGCCGGCGTGCGCAAGGAAGACACCGACCTGAAGGCAAAGATCAACGACGGCATCAAGGCGATCCGCGCCAACGGCAAGTATGACGAGATCACGAAGAAGTACTTCGATTTCGACATCTACGGCGGCCCTGCGCAGTCGAACTGACCGCTGATGAGCGAATGACCACGCGGCGCCTTTGCGCGCCGCGTGGGTTCGCCGCAACCTGTCCATGCAGGCTTTCCGCAGGTGCATCGCGCCCGGCGGTCCTGGCTCCAGCAATCCGGGGGCGAAGCTGATCGACGCATTTCTTCCGGCCTCGGCGGCCGGTATCATGGAACTCCTCTCGCCCGTGCCGCCGGGCTGGGGCGGAACCCTGTTGGTCGGGCTGCTGCATTCGATCGAGATCGCGGTCGGCGCCACCTGCCTCGGGCTTCTGATCGGCACCGGCGGCGCCTATGGCAAGCTCTATGGCGGGCCGGTGGTACGCGACCTGCTCGCCGTCTATACGACGGTGGTGCGCGCCGTGCCGGAACTGGTGCTGATCCTGCTGCTCTATTATGCCGGCACCGACCTGATCAACCAGGTGCTGACGGCGATGGGCTATCAGCGCGTCGACATCAGCGGCCTTGCGGCCGGCATTTTCGTGCTCGGCTTCGTGCAGGGCGCCTATTCGACCGAGGTCATCCGCGGCGCCATCCTGTCCATTCCGCAAGGGCAGATCGAGGCGGCGCGCGCCTACGGCATGCCGCCAAGCCTGCTTTTGCGACGCATAACGCTGCCGGCGATGCTGCCGTTCGCCATTCCCGGCCTTGCCAATCTGTGGCTGATCGCCACCAAGGACACGGCGCTGCTGGCAGTCGTCGGCTTCTTCGAGCTGACGCTTGCCACGCGGCAGGCCGCGGGCGTCACCAAGGCCTATCTCACCTTCTATGTCGCGGCGGGCGCTCTCTACCTAATGCTGTCGCTGTTCTCCAACTTGATCATCGGCCGCGTCGAGGCTTGGGCGCGGCGCGGCATGCCTTCGGTCAAGGAGGCGCGCTGATGGCCAACGAAGCCGTCGTTATCAACGCCGTCGCACGCGCCTCGCTGTGGCTGCAGCCGCATCGCGTCGTGCTGATCCTGATCGCGCTGGGCCTGGTCCTCGGCGCCGCCTTCTTCATGCGCTGGGACTGGCTGCCGCAATATTGGGAAATGGGTCTCATCGGCATCTGGCGGGCGCTGTGGATCCTGGCCGTCACCTGCACGCTGGGCTTCCTGCTGGCGGTGCCGCTCGGCCTGGCGCAGGCCGGCGGCCCGTTCTGGTTCGCCATGCCGGCCAAGGTGTTCTGCACCATCATCCGGGGCACGCCGCTGCTGCTGCAGCTCTGGCTGCTCTACTACGGCCTCGGTTCGCTGTTTCCGCAATATCCATGGATTCGCGACTCCTGGATGTGGCCCTATCTCAGGCAGGCTTGGCCCTATGGCGTGTTGGCGCTGACCTTGTCCTTCGCCGGCTATGAGGGCGAGGTCATGCGCGGCGCCTTCGCCGGCGTGCCGAAGGGGCAACTGGAAGCGGCACGCGCCTTCGGCATGAGCCGCTGGAAGATCTTCCGCCGCATCTGGCTGCCGCAGGCCTTCTACAGGGCGCTGCCGACGCTGACCGGCGAAACGGTGCTGCAGTTGAAGTCGACGCCGCTGGTGGCGACGATCAGCGTCATCGACATCTTCGCCGTCTCGTCCAAGGTGCGGCAGGATACCTACCTCACCTATGAACCCTTGCTGCTGCTGGCGTTGATCTATATGGCCATCACCGGCATTCTCGTCTTCGCCTTCAGCCGGATCGAGGCGCGGATTCCGGTCAAGATCGGTTAGCGAGTAGTCGATGGCGAGCAGCGAGCAGGGCTGTTCGCGTTTGTCACCGCTCACTAATCCCTACTCACTATTCGCTACTCACTAAGGCAATCGCCATGCAACTCAGTCTCGACCAGGCAACAGGACTGTGCCGGATGGCGGCGCTCGGCGCCGGCGCCAATGAGGAAAACGCACAGTCGCTCGCCGCCTCGATCGTCGCGGCCGAGGCGGAAGGGCTTGTCGCGGTCGGACTGTCGCATTTCATCGATTATCTCGAAGCGATCGAAGCCGGTCGTATCGACGGCAATGCCGATCCGGTCATCACCAGGCCGGCGCTCGCGGTCTATCTTTCCGACGCGCGCGGCGGCCTCGCCCATACCGGCTTTGACCGCACGGTCGAGGATCTCGCCAAGGCGGCAAAACTGTTCGGCGTCGCCATCTTCTCGCAGAAGAACGCTTACACCTGCGGCGCGCTCGGCTATTTCACCGGGCGGCTGGCGGCACAGGGGCTGGTGTCTTTCGCCGCCACCAACGGGCCGGCGGTGCTGGCCGGCTCCGGCTCGGTGAAACCGGTCTACTGCACCAATCCGATGTCGTTTGCCGCTCCGTCCGCCGACGGATCGCCGCTCGTCATCGACCAGTCGTCAAGCGCCACCGCCTTCGTCAACATCCGCAAGGCGGCCGAGGAGGGCAGGAAAATCCCCGAAGGCTGGGCGCTGGACGCCACCGGCAACCCGACCACAGACCCGGCGGCCGCCATGAAAGGCGCCATGCTTGCCTTCGGCGGCCAGCGCGGCGCCAACATCGCGCTGATGGTCGAAGTCCTGGCGGCGGGCCTTTCCGGCG
This sequence comes from Mesorhizobium sp. M4B.F.Ca.ET.017.02.2.1, assembly GCF_003998955.1. Lineage (NCBI taxonomy): Bacteria > Pseudomonadati > Pseudomonadota > Alphaproteobacteria > Hyphomicrobiales > Phyllobacteriaceae > Mesorhizobium > Mesorhizobium sp. M4B.F.Ca.ET.017.02.2.1. The sequence continues at coordinate 3,583 of NZ_RZOF01000410.1, forward strand.
CCAACTGGTCGCTTGACGCGCCCTGGTTCACCGGCGGCCCGGACAGCCCGGGAACGGGCTTGTTCGTGCTCGCCGTCGAGCCCAAGCTGCTCGACCCCGATTTCGAGCAGCGCATGCGTGACCAGCTCGACCGCCTGCGCCGCCGCTATGGCGTGCATGTGCCGGGCCGCGCCCGGGCGGAGGCGGCGGAGAAGGCCGTGGCGCGCGGCATCAATGCGCCCAAGGCGGTGATCCAGCGCATCTCCGAATTCGCCGAGCGCTATTCGGCTTGAGCAAGTCATCAAACGGCCTAGGCCTGCCGGCGATAGGCACCCTTGCAGCGGGTTCGGTCTGTGCCTAACATAAGCACAGACAGAAAAGACTGTTTCCATGAATACCCGCTTTGCCGTTGCCGTCCATATTTTGACGTTCCTTGAGAGCCAGGCCGGCGCGCCGGCTACGTCGGAATTGATCGCGTCCAGCGTCAACACCAACCCAACCCTGATCCGTCGGCTTCTGTCGCAGTTGGCCAAGGCGGGACTGACAACATCGCAGATGGGGTCCGGCGGCGGGGCGCTGCTTGCCCGACCGGCGAGTTCCATCACACTTCTCGATGTCTGGCGCGCAATGGATGCGGCGCAGGAGGTGTTTGCCATGCATGAGGCGCCGAACCCGATGTGTCCTGTCGGCAGAAACATCAAAAGGACGCTCGGACTAAGAATCGCGAGGGTCCGCTCGGCAATCGATGCCGAACTGGCCAAAACCACGATCGCCGCGATGGCCAGCGATGTTTCCCTGAACGCAGAAGAGCGCCTCACAGCGCTGCCCTGACCCGGCCGTCACGCTGAGAAATCGGCTTGACGCCAATATGTATCCATATTAGTCACATAAATGTGCAACTAATTTGGATACATATATGACTCCTTTAGCTCGCCGACACATGGCCGCCCTGGCGCTCGGCATCACCGCACTTGCCACGCTTTCGGCCGTCATACCCGCAAACATCGCCCTTGCTCAAACGGAGACCGCTATGTCGATTCAGAAGAAGCAGGTCGTGGACCTGCTCAAAGCCATTGAAACCGCGGCCGCCGAGCCGGTCGGCGTGATCAATCCCGACAAGTACATCCAGCACAATCTCGGCGCGGCCGACGGCCTTGTTGGCTTCGGCGCCCTGCTTGCGGCGCTGCCTCCGGGCTCGGCGAAAGTGAACACGGTACGTGTGTTCCAGGACGGCGATCTGGTCTTTGCCCACACCGCGTACGACTTTTTCGGTCCGAAGATCGGCTTCGACATCTTCCGCTTCGAGAACGGCAGGATCGTCGAGCATTGGGACAATTTGCAGGAGACCGCCGGTCCCAATCCGAGCGGCCGTACGATGATCGACGGGCCGACCGAATTGAAGGATCTCGACAAAACCGAAGCCAACAAGGCGCTCGTCAGCGCATTCGCCTATGACATTCTTGTCAATGGCCGCATGGACAGGCTTGCCGGCTATTTCGATGGCAACGGCGAAAGCTACCGCCAACATAATCCGCAGATCGCCGACGGCCTTTCGGGGCTTGCCGCGGGGTTCGCGGCCTTGGCGGAAGCCGGAAT
>NZ_RZOF01000411.1:0-5154 GCF_003998955.1 Mesorhizobium sp. M4B.F.Ca.ET.017.02.2.1
GTCGAGTAGGGACTGTTGACGCCGTTGCCGTCGAAGGCGATGGCGCCGGGGTCGGTCGCATAGGCGATCAGGATGCCGCCGGTGCCGACGCCATCCGATTTGGCTTCGACGGGTGCCAGGCCGGCGCCCAGCGAGCGCGACTTCGGCAGCGATGCGGCAAGCGTCCTGGCCAGCGGATTGTCGCGGCAGGCGTCGAGGATGATGACGCCGACCGCCGGATCGGACGGCAGCGCCGCCATGAACTCGTCGATCTGGACGGTGCGGGTCTTGAGATAGGCCGGCGAGGTCAACTCGGCATCGACCGGAATGAGGAAGTTCTTGCCGTCCACCTGCATGCCGTGGCCGGCATAGTAGATGACGGCGAGGTCGGCATCGTAGGATTGCTCGGTGAACCGGCTGATGAGGCTGTGCATGCCCACATTGTCCTGGTCCACCCCTTCGATGACCTCGAAGCCGGCGTTGCGCAGCGTCGATGCAATGAGGTGCGCGTCGTTGGCGGGATTAGGCAGGGCGACGGCATGGACGTATTTGCTGTTGCCGATCACCAGCGCGACGCGTTTGGCGTCGGGCGCGCCACTATCGGAGGCCGCAGCCTGGGCGCCAAGCGAGGCCAGGACGAACAGTATGAATCCGCTCAGAAAGACGGCGAACGCTTTCATGGATCAGCCCTCCGCCCCTTCGGGGCGCGCTAGTGATGTCTGCGCATGCTAGTTTCGTTGGCGACACAGTCGCTTCTGCCAAAAATGGCTCTTGGGCGTCTGTGATCTCAACCACAGTCATGGTTCACGACAGGCCCGAAAAAAGTTCGCCGATAATATCACCGGGCGGCAGGGAACACCAACGGCGGGCTTAAAGGGTGTTCTGAAGCGAGCCTATAAGGGCGGTGACGGCCTGCTTGTACTTCTCGAATTCCGGCGACGTCTGCCGGATCTCGGTCGTGGTCGTCGTCTGCTGCGCCGCGTCGGTGGCGATGCGAGGGGCCTTCTGCCCCATTTTCCGCTCCGCCCAGTCGACGACGTAACTGGCCGTCTTGCCGGTGAGGAACGGGTTGGCCTGGATGACGGCCGAGCCGAGCACGGCGCTCAGTTGCGACGCGCCCGGCGCCGCCAGCACCTGATGCGCGCCTTCCATGCCAAGGAAATGGCAGAGATAGAGACGGCCGGCGGTGATCTGATGGCCGCGGGCGCGAAGATAGGCCTCGCCTTCGCGGGCCAGGTTGCGCACCATCTCGCGCGACAGCGTCGCATCATAGCGAAGCGCGAGCAGGTCGGCGGTGGACAGCGAGCGGGCGAGATCGGGGCGGTAGGTGTTCATCATCCGGATCCAGGTCTTGGAGATGAACTGGCCGGCGCCCGTCGCCGAGGAAAGCGGGTTCTTGGCCCGCGCGCTGCCGCCGCTTTCGACATGGACGATGCGGTCGGTCAGCGTCTCGACGGCAGCATCGCCGGTACCGCCAGAACCGCCGGAAGCGTAGGCGGCAACCGTGGTGACCGTTCCCAGCGGATCGATAGCCGCGCCGGCCTGGTAGAGCTCGAAATGCAGATGCGGGCCGGTCGAAAGCCCGGTGGTGCCGATATAGCCGATGACGTCGCCGGCTTTCACCTTGGTGCCGACGCCGCTGGCGATGGCGAATTTCTGCATATGCGCATAGCGCGTCTCGCGCCCGTTGGGATGCGAGATCTTCACCAGATTGCCATAGCTGCCGCCATCGCCCTGAAACGTGATCTCGCCATCGAAGGCGGCCATGATCGGTGTGCCGACCGGAGCGGCCCAGTCGACGCCCTTATGGATTCGCACCGTGCCGAGGATCGGGTGCTTGCGCGGGCCGAAGGTCGAGGTCATGACCCCGCTGACCGGGGTGACCATGCCGTTTGTCACCGCCAGCGAACGAACCTCGTCATTGCCGGTGACGCACGCGAACTGGCCGTCGCTCTGCTGGAAAACGAAACAGTCGAGGCTCTTTTCCGTGCCCTGGACGCCGACATAGAGGACCCGTCCGGAGATCTCGCTTTGGCCGCGTGGCGTCTGCGAGTAGATCAGCACCAGGCGCTGGTCCTCGCTGGCGAAGGCGTCGAGATCCTGCCCCCGCGACAGATACATGATCGCTTCGCCGATCACGCCGGTCGGAACCTTGTTGCGCGCGGCCGTCGAGTAGATCGCGTCGAGCAGGCGATACTGCCGCTTGTGCGTTCCTTCCTCCGGCGCGCCCGAATAGTTGAACAGGTCCTCGCGGACCCAGGGGTCGACCCCCGACACGAAAGCGTCGGCGGCATTGCGCGTCAGCGTGCCGACGAACACGTTCTTGGCGTAGATCGAGACCTGCATGAGCGACATCGTCGTCGCCTCGCGGGTCGGCCTGAAGCCGCGCATCGCCACGACATAGCCCGGTTCCAGGCTTTCCCGGTTGAACAGCGCCTTCAGCGCTTCGCCCGCCAGCCTGGCGTCCTCGGCCGAGAAATGCGCATCGAGCGCCACGCTGTCCAGGCTGCGGTCGTTGAGTATCTTCACGAAGCTGTCTTCGGTCGCCTCGAAGCGCTGGTATTCCTTGGTGACGGTCGCGACGCTGGTGTTGTTTTCGATCTGGGTTTTCTGGAATGCGGGCAGGGCTGCCTCGCCCGCATCGATCGTTTCGCCCCAGCCGGCCTCCGGATCGTCGGCGTCCGCCGGCTGTCCCGCAGCGGCCGGCGCCTCGTCGGGGACAGGCGTCGGTTGCAGGTCGTTCTGCAGATCGCCGGCCGGCGGCTGAAGATCGTCCTGCAGGTCGTCGGACGGCGGGGACGCGGTCTGCCGCTGCGCCTGGAAGAAGGCGAAATCCTCCTGCGTCGACGGGATCGTCGTCATGAATTTCTCGCTGGCGCTGAGCATCACGTCCGACAGCACCTCGATCTGCGGCGAGATCCCGGCCTGATCGAGTTCGGCCGGCCGCGCCATCGCATGGGCTTTCGTCGAGGTGTCGGCATCGGGGGCGAGCGTGATCCACATCGGGTCCCCGGCAAGGTCGATGATGGCGGGCACATAGACCGAGGCGTCGGCCGGGACGTCCTCCGTGCCGTCGACGGCCTGCAATTCCTCATCCTCATCGCCGAACGACCAGTAGTCGGCGGTGAGGTAGAAACCGGTGCCGATCGAAACCAGGACCATCGCCGCAAGACCGACAAGGATCCGGCGCCAGAGCTTTCGCCTGCGCGAAGCCAGGCGCGCCTGTCTTTTCAGCTTGAAGCTCGTGTCGATACTGTGCGTCACGGGCTGTTCCCGGTCAGGAAGAATGTCCACCGCACCTGTTCGAGCGTGTCGACCTCGACAAACCGCGCCGCGATATGGCCGCGCTGCCAGCATTCGTCGATGCCGCGTATCGAGAAGCGGCGCCGGTCGATGCACATTTCGGTCGAGCCGTTCAGGATCGCGTGGCCGAAGACGTCCGTCGCATAGATGTAGATGTAGCGGTTGGTCAGCTCCTCGCGAATGACGTTGACGCACTGGTTCGCGCCGATGGTCCACCAGCCGTCCGTCTGGTCGGCATTGTCGACCTTCTGGCCGACCGCTAGATTGACGACATCCAGCGTCTGATTGCAGACCGTGAACTCGGCGCGCGCCTGGCCGATCGACAGGACCGCCAGCAGTGCCGCGACCGGGATCGCGGCAGGCCTGGCGCGGCCGATCAGGCAAAGCAGGGTTCGGGCCCGATCACGCAGCTTGCGTGGCGGGAGGACGGGCGGGAAGGAAGAACGCGAGCGGCGGATTTCCATCGGCGTCCATGCTATCCGCCGAGCCGGAAATATTTGGCGGTGGCGGAGAAATCAGATCCGCGGGCCTCGATCTCGCCAAGGATCCTGGGCAGCAGCTCGGATGCCGGAGTGGGCCTTGTGAACACGGCGGCCGGGATGTCGCGAGGTCCCGTGATCACCAGTATGACCTGCGGCACGACCTTGCCGGCCGTCTTGTCGGCGGCGCCGAGCTCGATCGGGATGCTGAAGCTCGCCTTGCCCGCCCGCACGACCATGCGGTCGTCGAGGTTGAACGCCATGCCTTTGTGGTCGATCAGGAGCACGTTGGAGATGAGGCCGCCACGCGTCACCAGCGTGCCGCCGATCGGCGCGCCGTTCGGCACCAATGTCCGATCGAGGACGAGCTGCGGCTTGTCGGCATCGGAACGACCGAGAGAACGCAGGAAATTGGTGACCTCGCATTGGGCGGGCTCAATGAGGCGCACGCTGATATCCGGCTCGACACGGAAGCGCGACTGGAAGTCGGACATCAGCCGCTCGAACGGCTGGACCGCCGTGCCGAAGCCCTCGATCGCGGCGGCGTTGGCGGTTGCCGATGTCATGGTCGCGTAGAAACAGTCGCCGCCGCTGAAATCGCGCACCCAGGAAGCGCGTAGCGCGGTCTCGTCGAGGGGAGCGGCCGGCGGAACCTGCGGTTTGGGCACATTCAAGACGTCGGTCTCATCCGGCTGCTCGGCGGCGGGCGGTTCAGGCTGCGGGCTTGTCGTGTTCGCCGCTTCCGGTGCAGTCGCCGCGCCCTCGGGAACCTTGTCAGCCACCTTCGGCTGGACGGGCTCAGCCGGCTGGCTGGCCGGCAGCTTCGGCTTCGCGGTTTCCGCGACATCCGGCTGGGCGGGCACCGGGGCCTTTTCGACCGATGGCGAGGCCGGGGCAATCTCTTCCGGCGGCGTAGCAGGCGCGATCTTGGTGGGCGGCGCAGTCGCCTTCTGGCCATCGCTGGCCTGCTGCTGATTTGCCGATGGAGCTTGTTCGGTGGGCGCTTGCGACTGGGCAGTCGGCGGCTTTGGTTCCTCCTCCATTGACGGCAGGGGCTCGGCAGGCTGCGTTGGCGCCGGCTTCTGGTCGGACGCCGCATCCGCCGGTTTTTCGACCGGCGCCGGGGTCGGCGCTGCCGGCTTCTCAGCCGGCGGCCGGGCTGCCTCTGTCTGTGGCTTTCGGGACGAGCCCGCTGCCGGCTCCTCGGGGGGCGTCGTGGCGGCGCTGTCGGTCGGCGCCGGCTTCGGTGTTTTCGAAGGGGAAAGCGTCGTCTTGCCGGCCGGCGGCGCGGCGGGCGTCAGGACACCGCTGAGATAGACACCTGCTCCCGACACCAGAGCCAGCGCGGCCACGGCGGCGATGGCGGTGTTTCGGGTCGTTGCGGGTTTCCTGG
>NZ_RZOF01000412.1:0-5122 GCF_003998955.1 Mesorhizobium sp. M4B.F.Ca.ET.017.02.2.1
CGCAGAGTCAGGGCCCAAGCCACTGAAAGAAATGGCGCGAGTGACGGGGCTCGAACCCGCGACCTCCGGCGTGACAGGCCGGCACTCTAACCGACTGAGCTACACCCGCGCACTTGACGACCACGTGTCAGCCGTGTTCGTCGTTGGGCCGCTGGATACGGGGTTCGCCACCGGGTGTCAAGCGCGGCAAAGCACCTTATCAGCAAACTGGAGAAGGTTTTTTGACAACCGCCTCTTTACGCTGGAAAACCGCCACGCGGCCAACGCTGCGCCTGTTCATTTGGCCTTGCGAAGCCTGCCCTAACTGCTTAAAGGTCCGGCCCGGAGCGGGCGATTAGCTCAGTTGGTAGAGCGCTTCGTTTACACCGAAGATGTCGGCGGTTCGAGCCCGTCATCGCCCACCATCCCAGCCATCTGCAAGCAGTCACCCTGAAGCGAATCTCGCCGTTCGCCCCGCCCGCCAACAATCATGGCGGCAGCAGCCGAAAATCCTTGCCCTCGGGCAGCAGCTGGCCGCCGTCGACGACGATGGTCGTGCCGGTGATGTAGCTGGCGTCGTCGGAGGCCAGGAACAGGAAGGCATTGGCGACGTCGCGCGGGCTGCCCAGCCGTCCGAGCGGGATGGAGTCCTGCATGTTCTGGATATAGGCCGCACCGCGATGCAGCTCGATCGCCTCGGTGAGGATGTTGCCGGGCTCGACGCCGTTGACGGTGATGCCGTAGCCGGCGAATTCGAGCGCGGCGGCACGGATCAGCCCGTTGATTCCGGCCTTGGTCGCCGAATAATGGCCGTGGCCGGGGCTGGTCACATGCGGGCCTGTGATCGATGAGGTGAACAGCATGCGGCCATGCCGCTGCGCCTTCATCGGCACGAGCGCGGCACGGGTGGCGTTGAAGGAGCCGCGCAGGTTGACGGCCATCACCCTGTCCCAGTCCTCCGGGCTGGTGTTCTCGATCAACTGCCAGGGATAGATGCCGGCATTCTGGACCAGGATGTCGAGTCGGCCATGCTGCTCGAGCGCCAGCGCCACGGCGGCCTCGGCCTCGGCCATTTGCGAGATGTCGGTGCGGATGAAGGCGGCGCCGAACTCGCTCGCGGTGGCTTGCCCGGCCTCGGCCTCGGTGTCGGCCAGGACGAGCTTCGCTCCCTCTTCGGCGAAGCGCTGAGCGATGCCCTTGCCGATGCCGCGCGCGCTGCCGACGATGAGCGCGACCCTGTCCTGCAGCCGGCCGGTCATGCCAGCCTCTGCCGGATGGTCTGCTTGAAGGCGTCGAGCAGCACCGCCGCCAGCACCAGCAGGCCGTGGATCACCTGGGTGAAATTGGCCGGCAGGCCCATCAGGTTGATCGCCGTGTTGATGGCCGAGAGCAAGAGCACGCCGGCATAGACGCCGGGCAGGGCGCCGACGCCGCCCTTCAGGCTGACGCCGCCGATGACGACGGCGGCGAAGGCGTTGAACAAAAGCCCGACGCCGAGATTGGCGGTGGCGCCGGAGGTGCGGATGGCCAGCAGCCAGCCGGCGAGACCGGCGATGGCGCCGGCAAGCACGAAGGCGATGATCAAATTGCGATTGACGCGGATGCCGGCGCGGAAGGTCGCCGTCTCGTTGCCGCCGATCATCACCAGATGCCGGCCGAACGGCGTCTTGGCCATGATCAGCGAGAAGACGACGAAACAGGCGATGGCGATCCAGGCGGTGAGCGGCAGCCCGATCAGCCGCTGGATGCCGAACCAGCGGATCGCCGGCGCCAGGTCCTGCGCCGAGCGGCCGCCGGAAACGACGAGCACCAGGCCGCGCACCCAGATGTAGGAGGCCAGCGTGATGATGAAGGCGCTCATCTTCAGCCTGACGATCAGGAAGCCGTTGAAGACGCCGATGATGCCGCCGACGAGGACGGCGAGCAGCAGCGAAACCGGAACCATCAGCCATTGCGGGTGCAGTTGCACGCCGAGGCCGATGCCCGACGAGCAGAACAGGATGCCGACCGCCATGGCGCTGAGCGCGGCGACCGATTCGACCGACAGGTCCATGTGGCCGGCGATGATGACCAGCGCCAGGCCGATCGACATCACGCCCAGCACGCTGGAGGCCTCGATGATGTTCGCGAAGATGCCGAGCTGGAAGTAGTTCGGAATGAGCAGGGAAAACACCACCAGCACGAAGACCAGCATGAACCAGACGAGATTGTCGAGAATGAGCTCGAGAGCATGGCGGGTGCGGGGGTTCATGAGCTGATCCGGTTGGCGCGCGCGTGTTTGACAATGTTGCGGCTTCGCGCGTTTCGACGCGCGCGGCGCTTTTGAGGGGCGCTCCGGGCCGGGTAGCCCGGAGCGGTCCTCGTGGCTACTACTCGACCGGTTTTACAGTTTCGGTCGGCGGCTTCTGGTTGCCCCAGAAGGCCGGGTTATCGACGTTCTCCTTGGTGATGGCGGCGCCGGGGATCTTGATGTTCGGGCCCCAGGCTTCCTTGGTCACCGTCGACTTCAGGCCAAGCACGTCATATTCGCCTGGCTTGATCTCTTCCTTTTTGACGATCTTGTCCATGAACATGGCGACGGCCGCGGCCTGGGCGTAGAGCGGCTGTTCGACTTCGACGTTGAGCCAGCCCTTGCGGATCAGGTCGAGACCGACCGGTGCGCCGTTCGAGCTCATCATCATGACGTCGCCGGGCTTCTTGCCTGCGGCCTCGAGCGAGGCGACGCCGGCGACCGAGAGATGCGCGGCATGGCTGAAGATCAGGTCGATGTCGGGATTGGCGAGCATCTGGTCGGCGACGATGGTGCCGGCGTTGCTGGCTTCCCACTGCATGGCCGGAAGCGAGATGATCTTGACGTCCGGGAACGCCTTCATCTTCTCCTCGAACCCCTTCTGGATGTCGAGCGTGTAGGGATCGCCGGGATCGCCGAGCACCTGCAGGATCTTGCCCTTCACCGCCCCGTTCTTCGCTTTCAGGAGCTTCTCGGCCTGGTCGGCGGCGACGTAGCCGATCTCGACTGTGCCGGCGACCGAGGTGAAGTCGGACGGGGTGGAGGTGATCTGGCGGTCGAATTCTACCACCGGAATGCCGGCGGCGCGGGCCGCTTCGACGGACGGTTTCAGCGCGTTGAAATCGACCGCCGCAAGGACGATCGCGGCGGGCTTCAGCGCGATGACGTCGTTCATCTGCGATTGCTGGCCGTCGGTCTTGTTGTCGGCGTTCAGCGATTTGAAGTCGTAGCCGACCTGCTTCAGGAACAGTTCCAGCGCGGTCACCGAACCGGTCTGGAACTCATCGAGCAATGTCGGCACCAGATAATAGACGGTGCCCTTGGACTGGGCGAATGCCGGCGTGAGCGTGGCAATAGCCAGTGCCAGGAAACCGAAGACGGAAAGAAGTATTCTCTTCATGTCGTTCGCTCCTCTTGCGCCGGACCCCTCATTTGTCCCTCAGCTCGCCGGTCCGGCACCGGCCAGCGTCTCTCCGGTGATCATGTTGATCACCGCGTCGGGACTTGTCTTGCTGCGTGCGACATCGCCCGCCACGACGCCTTGCCGGATCACCACGATCCGGTCGGCGACCTGGAAGGCCTGCTGCATGATATGAGTGATGATGACGACGCCGATGCCCTGGTTCACCACCTGGCGGATCATGTCGAGGCCGCGTCGCGTCTGCTCGACGCCAAGCGCCGCGAACGGCTCGTCGAGCAGCACCAGCTTGCCGCCCCAGTGCACGAAGCGGTTGAGCTCTATCGCTTGCCGCTGGCCGCCCGAAAGATGCTCGACATTGGTGCGCAACGACGGGATGCGGGTGCCGGCATTGGCGAGCGCCTTGGCGACCACGTCTTCCATGGCGCGCTCATCGAGCAGGGGGACGCCGAGCACCTTGCGGGTGATCTCGCGGCCCATGAAGAAATTCGCCACCACGTCGACATTGGTGCACAGCGACAGGTCCTGGTAGACGGTCTCGATACCGGCCGCCTTGGCCTCGGCAGGCGATCTGGCCAGGAACTCCTTGCCTTCGAACAGCATGCGGCCGGAGGTCGGCTCCAGCCCGCCGGCGATGATCTTGACCAGCGTCGACTTGCCGGCGCCGTTGTCGCCCAGCAGCGCCACGACCTCGCCGCGTCCGATCGAAAAGCTGATGCCCTTCAGCGCCTGGATGGCGCCGTAGTTCTTGGTGACGTTGTCGAGGACCAGCAGGGGTTCGCTCATGCCGCGATGTCTCCGCCTTTCAGGAGGTCGCCGCCGCGCTGCCGCTTGGCGGTGAAGATCTGGCCGAAGCGCGGCGAGAGCACCCCGGAAACGGCAAGTGCCGCCGCGCCGCGCAGCACCGCATGCTGGCCGCCGCGGGCGACGACGATGCGCGGCGTGGCGCGGTCCTTGCGGGCCGAGACCGAATTGGGCAGCTCGGCGGCTCCCGCCAGGCGCTCGAGCAGCGCCGGCGGCGCCAGCCCGCCGAGCACCACCGTCTCGGGGTCGAACAGGTTCTCGATGATGGTGATGGCGTTGCGGAAAACCGGGCCGATTTCGGCCACCCAGGCGTCGTCGCTGCCGTGCCAGCGTCCGCGCGCCTCGAGCGAGAGGTAGCGCTCCAGGCAGCCCCGATTGCCGCATGGGCAAGGTTCGCCGCCGAACACGACCGGGATGTGGCCGATCTCGCCGGCATTGCCCCAGGCGCCGCGCAGCACGCTGCCATCATGCACCATGGCGCCGCCGAGGCCGACGCCGAAATAGAGGTAGTAGTAGTCGGAATATCCGGTGCCGAGGCCGTAGAGGCGCTCGCCCATGGCGGCGGCCGCCATGTCGGTCTCGAAGAAGGCCGGCAAACCCGTGGCCGTCGTCAGCCGCTCGCGCAGCGCCACGTCCTTCCAGCCGGTCATGGTCGTCGGGCCGATGAAGCTCATGGATTCGACGCCGAACGGGCCGGGCAGCGCCATGCCGACGCCAAGCACGCGTCCGCCCGCGCGCCGTCCGGCCAGGTCGCGGACCATGGCGCCGATCTGGTCGAACGCGTGGTCGGGCGTCACGTTGGGCGCTTCGCTGTGCATGCTTTCGATGACGTCGCCGCTGAGGTTGATCAGCGCCGCGTCGATGCCGAGCGGGGTGAGGTGGATGCCGACGGCATAGCCGCCTTCGGGATT
>NZ_RZOF01000413.1:0-5102 GCF_003998955.1 Mesorhizobium sp. M4B.F.Ca.ET.017.02.2.1
CCATCCAGCAGCTCGGCGCCGGCGACACCATCACCGACAGCTTCACCGCCGTCTCCTCCGACGGCAGCGACAGCCAGCTCGTCACCGTCACCATCCATGGCACCAACGACAGCGCGGTGATCACGGCCAACGGCGCCCAGGACACGTCCGTCACGGAGAAGAGCGGCGTTGCCAACGGTACGCTGGGCGATGCGACGGCCTCGGGCGACCTCAACGCAACCGATGTCGACAACGCGGCGACCTTCAACGTTCAGGCTGCCGTGGCCAAGAGCTATGGCACGTTCTCGATCGATGCTGCCGGCACCTGGAGCTATACGCTGGACGACAGCAACGCCACTGTTCAGGCGCTGAACAGCAGCGGCGCGAACACCACGCTGCATGAACTGGTGACGGTCACCACCGTCGACGGCACGCAGCAGGTGATCGACATCACCATCCACGGCGCCAACGATGCCGCGGCGATCACCGGCACGGCGACCGGAACCGTCGTCGAAGCGGGCAGTTCCAATGGCGGCGGCACACCGACAGCGACCGGCGACCTTCTGTCGACCGATGTCGACAACACCACGGACGCGTTCCAGGCCGTCAATTCCGCGACGGCCAGTGCGTCCGGCTACGGCACCTTCACCGTGACATCAGCCGGTGTCTGGACCTACACGCTCGACAATTCGAACCCGACGGTCAACGCGCTCAGCAACGGGCAGCCCTTGAGCGACAGTTTTACCGTCTATTCGGAGGATGGCACCGCAAAGCTGGTCTCGGTCTCCATCACCGGCGCCGACGACGGCCCGCCGCGCTTTGCGCCGACCGATATCCAGCTGACGCCGAGCACAACAACGGATAATCTGAATTTCAATTCCTTCCAGTTCACGGGAACCCTGAGCGCGACCGACTCAGATCCTGGCAGCTTTGTCTACAGCATCACCTCGCAATCGAATACGAACCTGTTTTCGATCAGCGGGAACACGCTCAGCTCGGGAAGCCTCACGACGAACAGCATATCCACCGTGACCGTGCAGGCCACCCAAGTCGGCGACCCGGTCGGGCCCGCATATCAGTACAGCGAGACGTTCCAGATCATAACGGGCAGCAACGGCTTGAACGCGGGAGAAACACTCAACGATCCCAGCAACAACAACGGCGACGACGTCCTCTACGGCAATGGCGGAGCGGACTCGATCTTTGGCCTGGCCGGTAACGACACGCTGTTCGGGCAGGACGGCAACGACACACTGAACGGCGGCGATGGCAACGACCGATTGGTGGGCGGCGTCGGCACCGACACGCTCACTGGCGGGGCGGGATCCGACACGTTCTACTACGGATCGGCCATCTCGGATTCCCCGGCAAGCGCCGCGAACGACACCATCACCGACTTCGTACATGGCGTCGACAAGATCGACCTCTCCTCGATCGATGCCGCTGCCGCCCCGGGCGATCAGGCCTTCCTGTTCGGCGGGCAAAACGGGGCTACCGTCGCCAACAGCATCACCTGGTCCGAAAGTGGCGGCAACACCGTCATCCACGTCGACGTGACCGGCAACACGACGGCCGACTTCCAGATCACGCTGACCGGCACCGGGCTTGGACTGACAGCGAGCGATTTCGTGCTGTGATGAAGGAGGTGAGCCGGCGGCTCCGCCGACTCACCTCATCTCTCTCCAGCCGCGGATTCGGCCTGCGAATTAAGGTTTACATCAGGTTTACAAGCGGATCGCGTGGCTGGCGGGAAGATCGGGAGTAGTATCGGTTCGGGCGTGTAGACAGGGGGCGGTTCTCCGCTGGGCATTTTGGGCATCGATAACAAATCGCAGATCGTGAAGGACGCGCTTGGGGCGTGCCGCCGCTATTTCCTGGTCGCGGCGGCGTTCAGCCTGGCGATCAATCTGCTCTATCTCGCCTCGCCGCTCTACATGCTGCAGATCTACGACCGGGTGGTTACCAGCGGCAGCCAGACGACGCTGGTCATGCTGACGATCGTGCTGCTGGCGGCCTTCCTTGCGCTGGCCGGCCTCGATCTGGTGCGCGCCTGGATCCTGACGCGCGCCAGCGCGCGCCTCGATCGGCTGCTTTCGGCGAGGATCCTCGCCGCATCTGTCGAAACGCCTTCGCAGGGCGCCGCGCAAAGCCAGCCGATCCGCGACTTCGACACCTTCCGCCAGGTCATCACCGGCAGCGGCATCCACGCGCTGTTCGACCTGCCCTGGTCGCCGATCTACATCGGCATCATCTTCCTGCTGCATCCCTGGCTGGGCTTCTTCGCGCTCGGCTCAGCGCTTCTGCTCATCGCCATGGCCGTGCTCAACGAATACCTGGTGCGCGCGCCGCTGAAGCAGGCCAACGACATCGCCACGACCAACTACAATTTCACCGAGATGAGCCTCAGGAATTCGGAGGTCGTGCGCGCCATGGGCATGATCGACGGCCTCGTCCGCCGCTGGGGCCGCGACCGCAACCTTGCACTCTTGCGTCAGGCACAAGCCAGCGACCGCGCCGCGCTGATGACGGGGCTGATCCGCTTCCTGCGCCTGACCATGCAGTCGCTCATCCTCGGCCTCGGCGCCTATCTGGTCATCGAACGGCAGACCACCGCCGGCTCGATGTTCGCGGCCAGCCTGTTGCTCGGCCGCGGGCTGCAGCCGGTCGAGCAGATCGTCGGCCTGTGGCGCAGCCTGATCCTGGCGCGCGCCGCACTTGCGAGGGTGCGCAAGCTGGTCGATGGCGGCGGGCAAAGCGAGCGGTCTTTCAACCTGCCGAAGCCCACCGGCAGGATCTCTGTCGAGCAGGTGAGCTTCGCCGTTCCCAGTGTGCAGAAGGTGCTGCTGCGCGACGTGTCGTTCCGGCTGGAGGCCGGCGAGGCGCTGGGCATCGTCGGCCCTTCGGGCGCCGGCAAATCGACGCTGGCCAGGCATCTGGCGGGCGTCATGCAGCCCAGCCGCGGCACCGTCAGGCTGGATGGGGCCGACATGTCGCATTGGGGGCGCGATGCGCTGGGCGACCACATTGGCTATCTGCCGCAGGATATCGAGCTCTTCGCCGACACCGTCGCCGCCAACATCGGCCGCTTCAAGACCAATGTCGACCAAGAGGTGATCGAGGCCGCGCGGCTGGCCGGCGTGCATGAGATGATCATCCGTCTGCCGCAGGGCTACGAGACGCAGATCGGCGAAGGCGGTGCGGTGCTGTCCGGCGGCTATCGCCAGCGCATCGCCCTTGCCCGGGCCGTGTTCGGCACGCCGAACCTCATCATCCTCGACGAGCCGAGCTCCAATCTCGACGCCGATGGCGACCGCGCGCTGAGCGACTGCGCGATCGAGCTAAAGAGGCGCGGCAGCACCGTCATCATCGTCTCGCACCGGCCCTCGACACTCGCCAATGTCGACAAGATCCTGCTCTTGCGCGACGGCGCCGTCGAAGCCTTCGGCATGCGGAACGAAATCGTGGCACTGCTCAACCAGCGCCAGGCTCCAATAGCGGTGGCAACCCAATGAGCTGCGAGGGGAGAGACGTTTGAGCGACAGCGCCCTCATCTATCGCAGCCTGCCCGGCGAAGCCGGTATCCCGGCCCCGGATTCGATCCGGGTGCCGGCCCTGATCGGCCTGTTGATCATCCTCGCCTTCTTCGGCGTCTTCGGCGGCTGGGCGGCCTTCGCCCCGCTGAACGGCGCCGTGCTCGCCGATGCTGTGGTCAAGGTGGAAGGCAACCGCAAGAGCCTGCAGCACTTCGACGGCGGAACGGTGAAAGAGATCCGCGTCAAGGACGGCGACATCGTCAAGACGGGCCAGGTCCTGCTGCTGCTCGACGACACCAGGCTGCGCTCCGAGTTCAATCTCTACGCCCAGCAATATGCGCTGCTGCGCGCCACCGACGCCAGGATCCGGGCGGAGTTGGACGGCAGCCAGGACGTTGCCTTCCCTCAGGACATCGCCGGCGAGCACCAGGCCTATCTCAAGGACGCCATGGCCAACCAGGTCGCCGACCTCGAAAGCCAGCGCGCTTCGATGGCCGGCGCCAGGCAGATCCTCCAGAAGCGGATAGCCGAGCTCGACGAGCAGATCGACGGCAAGCAGGCCCGCGTCGATTCATACCGTGCCCAGTTGCAATCGACCGTCGACGAGAAGGCGAGCCTGTCGAAGCTGCTGAAGGCCGGATTGACCACCCGCCCGCGCATCCTGGAACTCGACCGATCCGCCTCGGACCTGCAGGGCCTGATCGACGAGAACCTCGGCGCCATCGCCGGCAGCCGGCAGACCAAGGCCGAACTCGAGAGCCAGATCGCGCAATTGACCAACGAGCGCCGGGCCAAGCTCTCGGCGATGCTGATCGAAACGCAATCCAATCTCGCCGACCTGGTGCCCAAGATGTTCGCGGCTCAGGCCGCCATGGACCGCGCCGAGGTCCGCGCGCCCTATGACGGCCAGGTGATGGACCTCACCGTCTTCTCGATCGGCGCGATCGTCGCGCCGGGCCAGACCATCCTCGACATCGTGCCGACCAAAAATTCGCTGATCGTCCAGGCGCAGGTTCGCGTCGAGGACATATCGAGTCTCAGAGCCGACATGACGGCCGAAGTCCGCTTCACCTCCTACAAGCAGCGTTCGATACCGATCATCCACGGACACGTCACCCGCATATCGGCCGACCGCATCACCGACAGCAAGACCGGCCTTCCCTATTATGTCGCCGACATTGCGGTCGATCCGGCCGAACTGGCGGCCGCCCCTGAGATATCGCTCTATCCCGGCATGCCGGCCTCGGTGATGATCGTCACCGAGGAGCGCACGGCGCTCGACTATATCCTTGGGCCGCTGGTGACATCGTTCCACACCGCCTTCCGGCAGAAATAGCCCCGGACCGGATCAAAGGGACGCTCGGTCGTTCTGATCCGGGACACGGCTCTGCCTGAAAGCGCGCGCCGGCTCGGCGACCGGGTAGAGCCTGTGATATCGGGCAGTCAGACCAGCATGCCCATCGGGTTTTCGATCATGCGCTTGAAGGCGCCGAGCAGTTCGGCGCCGAGCGCGCCGTCGACGGCGCGGTGGTCGGTCGACAGCGTCACCGACATGACGTTGGCGATCTTGATCTCGCCGTTCTTCACCAC
>NZ_RZOF01000414.1:0-5100 GCF_003998955.1 Mesorhizobium sp. M4B.F.Ca.ET.017.02.2.1
CCGATCCGGCAAGCGGAAGTGCGTCCGCAAGCGCATCCGGCGATCGACAAGGCGCAGCATCGCCTGCATGGCGGATTTTCCGGCGACGCGGTTTTGGCAACGCGGATCTACATCCTGCACCGCGGCGGCATCGGCGGCGAGCTTCAGCTGCGGAAAGCCGGGAACGATCACCGGTTCGTCCGGCCTGGACAGGTCCAGCGCCACGACATCGTCAGTCAGCAGCCGGTGTCCGGCGCTGATCATGGCGCCGGCGGTGGTCGACTTGCCGGCGCCCTTGTCGCCCATGAAGATCGCGCTGCTGCCGCCGACGGCGATCGCGCTGGCGTGCAGCACGAGCAGGCCGCGCTGATGCAGCAGCAGCGCCATGACCGGCCCCAGCAGCGGGAAGGCGATCAGCTGGTCGTCAATGCCGGGCGCCGGCTCGATGTCGATGCGGCGGGCATCGCTGACCAGGAAGGCGCCAACCGCATCCCAGGCCAGATACTGGCGCGAAGGCTCGAAGCGGAAGGCGATTCCGGCTTCGGACCGGGGTTTTGGATAGTCGATCGGGCCGACCGCGATCACGACGTCGGCGGCTGCCGGCGCCGTTGCCTCCAGCTCGGGCAAGGCCACCTCCGAACTGATCGTCAGCCCATAGGCGCGGTAGAAGCGGCGCTCCCGGCCGCTCTCGGCCGCCGGCCGGGCCGGGTCCTGTCGAAGATCGTGCGCAAGCGAACCGTTGAACGACATCATGCGTGGCTCCCGCCGAGTTTGACCTGACGCAGCCAGAGCGACAGCGAGGTCGAGCGCCAGACATATTGCACGTCCAGCGGCTCCGCCTCGTCCGGCCGCCGCAGGATGCGGGCATAGGCGGCGGTCACCTCCGGCAGATTGACATAGGGCTCAATCAGGCCGGCGTCCGACACCAGCACCCTGTCCAGCAGGTCGCGATGGTTGCCGACCATGCCCTTGACCAGGTTGGCCGTGAAATCGATCTTGTCGCGTCGCCACTGCACAGTGGGCGGCAGGATGCCGTCCATGGCGCGGCGCAGCACGTAGCGGCCAAAGCCCCGGTTCAGCTTCTCCTCGCCTGGCAGCGCCAGGCAGAACTCGACCAGCGGCTTGTCCCAGAACGGATAGCGCGGCTCGACGCCGAAATTGGCGGCGGCCTTGTCGAGCACCTCGAAGGCGTGCGGCACCAGCCCCGTCGACAGGATCCAGCGATGCGTCAGCGCCTCGCTGGCACTGACGCTGGACGGCATGTAGCCGGCCCTGTGGAACCGTTCGGCAAGCTCGGTGCGCCGGGCAAGTTCCGGATTGACCAAGCCGCCCCAGCTGCGCGGCGCAGGCGTCGGCCCGCGCCGCAGCCTGCCGAGGATGCGATTGGCCATCCCGCGCAATTTGGCGATCCGCCAGGCTGGTCCGTAGACGGTCAGGAATTTGAAGTACATGCCGAGCATGCCGTCGCCATAGGTGTTGGAGGCGCCGCGCAATTCGCGCCACAGCTCCATCCACCTGCCGGCTATGGCCAGCTCGTGCAGATGGCCGTGGCCCTGCGACACCACCTCGTCGCCGCCATGACCGTCGAGCAGTACCTTCATGCCTTTCGCGCCCGCGGTCCGGTAGATGCTGCGGGTCAGCGACAGGCCGGGCGCCAGGAAGATGCCTTCCTGCTCCTCCAGGATGCGTTCGAACTCGGCGAACGGCGCATAGTTGCCGACGGCAATCAATGTGCCGTCGAGGCTCGGCTTGCCAAGCACCGCGTCGATGAACGGCTTTTCGTCCATCGAGGAGCCCTTCTCGAAGATCAGCGAGAAGGTCGGCAGTTTCGGCTTTCTCCGCGCCGTATTCTCCAGCCCGGCCACGCAGGCGATCGAGGAGGAATCGAGGCCGCCGCTCAGCATCGCGCCGACCGCATCGGTGCCGCGCATGCGGTTGCGGACGGATTGCGAAAACAGGTGCCGGAATTCCTCGGCGGCATCCGATCGAAGCGGCCGTCGCGACGGCTCGATCTGCCAGTAGCGGCGCAGCGCCACCTGGCTGTCCGTCACCGTCAGGCTGTGGCGGGCCGGCAAGCGAAAGATGTCGGTGTAAGCCGTGGATTGCGGATCATCCGGCAGCCCTGCGAGAAAGCCGGAAATCTGGTGCTCGCTGAGGCGGGTGCCGACCTCATCGAGGCCGAGGAGTGGTCCGATCTCCGACGCGAAGGCAAACCGCCGGTCGCTCGCATGATAGTAGAAGGGTTTGACCCCGAAATGGTCGCGGGCGCAAAACAGCGCCTGGCGTTCGCTGTCCCAAATGGCGAAGGCGAAGTCGCCTTGCAGATAGGTGGGGCAGGCCTCGCCCCAGTTGAGAAAGGCGCGCATCACCAGCGTGGCGTCGGCGACCGACCTGTCCCGGATACCGAGCCTGGCCAGCAGTTCGTCGCGGTTGTCCAGCCGGCAGTCGGCGGTGATCGCCAGCCTGCCGCCGGCCATCGTCAGCGGGCCCGGTCCTGCCTCGTCCGTCGTGTTCAGCCAGGCATGGCCAAGCGTGATAATCGTGTCGGACCACCACGAGGCGCCGTCGCGGGCGCGGTGCTGCATGCGCGCCAGCATCTGCTGGATGTCGGCCGCGGTGGCGGGCTTGCCATTGCGCCTGGACAGGATTCCGGCCACGCCGCTCATCGTCTAGTGACCGTGGTCGACGAGATGGGCGAACCCGGCAAGCGAGCCGCCCAGCACGATGTGGTTGCCGCTCATCAGCCAGGCATGCGCCTTCAGCTCGGCGCCCGTGTTCTGCTCGATGCCGATGCGTATGTTCGAGGCCTTGCCCTTGCGGGCGAGAAGGTATTGGCCCGCCAGCGCCTGGGTGAGGCAGCTTGCATGGGGGACAAGGCGAGCGGCCGCCGCGACACCCCAGGCGATGTGTCTCAGATCGGCGACGCTGGCCGCCTCGCGCGCGTCGAGCCGCATCACCAGGCTCCGAACACGGTTGAAGGAAAACAGCGTCAGCCCCAGCCGCGCGGCGGCGACCACCAGCAGGCAGCGCGCCAGAAACAGCATCTGCGGGCCGCTCAGCGAGAGGAGCCTAGACAAGTGCCTCATGGTGGAGCCTCGCAAGCCCTGCCTCGGCCAGGCCTTTCAACAACCCGTCGACATCGGCCTTGCAGCGCTCCGGATCGACGTCGTAGCGCGTCTGCACCGCGGTGCGGATGTCGGCGATCGGCCGCGGTTCCTGGATCAGTTCCCAGATATAGGCGCCGACGCTGTTCAGGCTGTAGTAGATGTTGGATCTCAGATTGAGCAACGCCAGTCCGCTGCCGAATTCGCAAGCCACCGCATCGCTGGTGGCGGTTACGCGGTCTTGATCCGCCGGATCCCAGGTCATCCTAAACCTCCCTACAAAACGCTACGCTTCGTCAGTTCCGGGACAGGATCGATGGATCTCAGCCGATCCGTCCAGGAGAGGCCATGGTCGAACAGAAGCCGAGGTCTCTTCCCGGTTCACCGGGACAGTTCTGGCTCCGGGCAGAAAGCCGGGGGAATGGATCCCCCGGCTCTCCGAGAAGATGTATTCGGAGCCCCAACTTCTTCGCCCCGGAACACAGTCAAGCTCAAGAGAACGTAAGCTGGTCGAAAGGCGTGTGCGCGGGGAATGCCGCGTCGAGCGCCGTCGTACCCGAGCCGCCTTGCGTGATCGTTTCGATCGAACCGTGAACCGTCAGGCTTGGCGTCTCGTACTCTTGCTTTTCAACATTCTGTTCCATTTTACTCTCCGATAGGACTGGAAACGGCCTGTCGAGTGCCGGCAGCACATTTCTATGCTGCATCGCAATAGCTGCATGGCACCCTAAATGAGTCAAGCCTGATTTACCAACCATTAATCAATTCTTGGTTGCGCTTGCCTTGGTTGGTGATCAAACCTTTCGCAGGCACCATCCTGGCCTTGCCTCATAACGGAATTTAACGACGCGTCCGTGACGCCTATTTAAGCATATGATTTAATTATGATAAATTTTTTGACTCACATGCCTGCATTGTAGGCATGTAGAATTTTGTGCGCGAGGTGCCGAACTCCTGCCGGTCCCGGACCCTGGGCCGGACCGTCAGCCGGGTCGCCGCCGTGCGATGGCGTGTAAACGCTACAGTTGCAGCCAGCCGCTCCGCCGGAGGAAAAGCTGGACGGCGGCGATGATTTTAGCGATGCTTTTCTTCGCAGGTGCAATATAACGCGTCGGGCGGATTTTTGCGAGGACCTTGTCGGGAATGGCCGTGCAGGAAAGTGCTTACCAAAGGCTGCGCGCCGCCGACTGCGCCGATGAGGTCGCCTATGTGCAGGCCTGCCTGAGGCTGTTCTTCTCACCCGCCATGGGCGCGGTGGCAGGCGGGGCGTCGGCGCCGTCCATCTCCATCGCCACGGTTGCCGACATCGCCAGGCTGAACAAGGTCGCGATCTTCGTCCTCAAGGCCTTGTCCCGTGCCGGGGCCGGCGAGGGGCCGTCCGAACTGCTTGGCTGGCTCGACACCTACCGCCGCCGCACGGTCTCGATGAACTCGTCCGGCATCATGGATTCGCTGGCCATCCACCAGGTGCTGCGCGACCGGCAGATCGATTTCGTGTTCCTGAAGGGACCGTTCCAGCAGCAACTGCTTTATGGCGATCACTTCATGAAGCCGTCGGGCGATGTCGACATCCTCGTCTCGCAGGCGGGCTTCGCCAAGGCGCGCGAGGCGCTGCGCGCGATCGGCTACGAGGTCGCCGGCCAGTCGCGCTCGCTGTGGTGGCTGCGCTTTCTCGGCGAGCAGCACATGATCCGCGGCGGTGACGCTAAGGCGTCCACCGTCGACCTCCATTACCGGCTGCAGCAGCCCGGCTCGCCAAGCCCCCGCGACACCGATGGTTTCCTGCGGCGCAAGCGCGAGGTCGGGATCGCCGGCGCTCATGTGCCCTTCATCTCGGCTTCCGACACATTGCTGTTGTCCTGCATCAGCGTCGCCAAGGCGTTCTTCAACCGCGAACCCTGCGCCGGCTATGTCTGCGACGTCAGGGCGAGCGCCGGTCGCCTGAGCGAGGCCGAGCAGCGGGACGTGCTCGACTACGCAATCGAGCAGGGGCTGGCGGACACGCTGCTGCTTGGCC
>NZ_RZOF01000415.1:0-5097 GCF_003998955.1 Mesorhizobium sp. M4B.F.Ca.ET.017.02.2.1
CCGGCGCGGTCGCGACCGGCTCTTCGGCGGTCGGTTCCGCCTCTTCGGTACCCGGCTCAGGCGCCGGCTCGGTCACCGGTTGCACCGCCGTCACCGTCTCCGTTTCCTCGACCGGCTCGGCCTGGTCAGGCATCACCGTATCCGGCACCAGCGCCTCTTCCTGCACCGCGGGCGCGACCGCCAGCGGCGACATCTCGATCGCCAGCGCCGGCGGCGGCCCGCCATCGGCGGAATCGGCAAGACTGAAGCTCTGCACCGCATAGGCGACCGCCACATGCGCGATCAGGATCAGGGCGGCGGCGGCCGTCCACAGGCCGGTCTCGCGCGCGCCGAAACGCGGCTGACCGATGCCGGACAGAGCCGCCGCTGCGCCAGTCATAGGACAGCGCCTCCGCTCGCCGGCGCATCGGCCGAAGGCAGCGTCTCCAGGCCGACCAGCGCGATCTTGAGATAGCCGGCGGCGCGCAGCAGGTTCATCACCTCCATCAGCTCGCCATAGCCGACCGTCTTGTCGGCGCGCAGGAAGATGCGCGTCTGCTTGTCGCCCTTGGTGCGGCCGTCGAGCGAGATGGCGAACATGGCGCGCGGCACGCTGTCATTGCCGATGGAGAGCGTAAGATCGCTCTTCAGCGTCAGGAACAGCGGCGTCTCGGGCCGTGGCGCCGGCGTCGCCGTCGAGCCCGGCAGGTCGACATTGACATCGACCGTCGCCAGTGGCGCCGCGACCATGAAGATGATCAACAGCACCAGGATGACATCGATGAACGGGGTGACGTTGATCTCGTGGCTTTCCTCGAGATCCTCGCCCACCGTTTCGCGAATCCGCGCCGCCATGTCCGCTCACTCCGCCGCGATCGTGCCTGCCGGCGGCACGGTGCGGAAATCGAGGTCGCGGCTGACCAGCCGCTCGACGCCGGCGGCGGCATCGGCGAGGATCTGCCGGTAGCCGGCTATGGAGCGGGCAAAGACGTTGTAGATGACCACCGCCGGGATTGCCGCCACCAAACCCATGGCTGTGGCGAGCAGGGCTTCGGCGATGCCGGGCGCCACCACTGCCAGATTGGTGGTCTGCGCCTGCGAGATGCCGATAAACGCGTTCATGATGCCCCACACCGTGCCGAACAGGCCGACGAAGGGCGCGGTCGAGCCGATCGTCGCGAGCAAGCCGGTGCCGCGCGACATGCGCCGCGCCGCCGCCGCCTCGATGCGCGACAGCCTGGAAGTGACGCGCTCCTTCAGGCCGTCGCCGGAGACATGGCCGAGCGCGCCGGCCGAAAGCGCGGCCTCCTCCTCGGCCTCGCGCACCAGCAGCGCGCCGGGGCCATTGTTGTGGCCGAGCGCGCGACCCGCTTGCATTAGCGTCGCGGCATTGCCGATCGCCTGCGCGGCGCGGCGCGCCCTCAGCTTGCCGCCGAGGATCTCCATCGACTTTGCCAGCCAGATCGTCCAGGTGACCAGCGAGGCGAAGGCGAGGCCGATCATCACCGCCTTGACGATGATGTCGGCGGCCATGAACATGCCCCAGGGCGACAGATCGTGCGGCAGTGTCAGCGCGATCGCCGTCGACGGCTCACCGCCAGCGGCGGTCGGAGCCGGCTGAACGCCCGGCTGCTGTGCAACGGGAGCAGCCATGGCGGGAGCGGTTGTCGCGGGCGCGGCCGCAGCCGGTGCCTGCGTGGCAGGGGTCGCCGCCGGCGCCTGCACGGCCGGAGCTGGCGTCGACGATTGCTCCTGCGCGACGACCGCGCCTGCCGACAGGATGAACGCTGCGGCCAGCGCCGCGAAAAGACCATGTCCAGCCACGCTCTGGCCTTCCTGCAACTCGGGCTTGCGCGATCGTCGACAACCGGTTTCCGGCTGCCATCAACGGTTGACTATAAAACATGAGTTTACTAGTCAACTATGAAGATGACTTTTTGAATCAACAAAAAATGTCATGGCGTTCCAACGCAAGGCCGAATTGCGCCTTGCTGCCCAACGTGCGCCTCTGCGGAGGGCAATGATCCTGCCTATGGACTGCGGTGCCATCTCCGGCCACGATAGCGGCGGCAAGCGCGAGGCAAGCCGATGATCAAGGCGATCCCGTTCGATTTCCCCTATGACGGCCGGCTGGTGCCGGGACACACCGCGCTGCTGGTCATCGACCTGCAGCAGGATTTCCTGTCGCCGACAGGCTACTTCGCCAGAAAGGGCTATGACCCTTCGCCGCTCAGGGCGATCCTGCCGGCGGTCAACCGGCTGATCGCGGCTGCGCGCGCCGCCGGCCTGACCATCGTGCATACCAGGCAAGGCTACCGCGCCGACATGGCCGACATGACGCCTTACGAGAAATGGCGTCGCCAGCGGGCGGGGCTCGACGGCACCGACATATTGCTGCGCTCCAGCCCGGGCTTCCAGATCGTCGCCGATATCGAGGTCGCGCCGCAGGACCTGGAGCTGGTCCTGCGCGCACGCGGCATCACGCATCTCCTGTTCACGGGATGCACGACCGACGTCTGCGTCCACACCACGCTGCGCGAGGCCTGCGACCGCAACTTCCAGTGCCTGACGATCTCGGACGCCTGCGCCAGCGGCGACAGGCAGGCGCATGAAGCCGCGCTTCACATGGTGACGGTCGAGGACGGCGTCTTCGCGCGCTGGCGGATTCGGACGCCGTTATCGAAGCGCTGGCCCGGCTTGCCGGCGGGCCGCGCTGACGACCCGGTCAGGCCGGGGCGCGGGATTGCGATGGCAGGCGCGGCACGAATGCGCCGGGCTGCGTCACGCTGTTCTCGAGACGCGCCAGTGAATTGGCGACGAGCGTGACCGTTTCGCGGCCCGTCGTCGCGATCTCCCGCGAACGGTCGATGCCGCCGACCATGAATTCATGGATGCCGAGCGCCGCATAGGGCAGCAGCGACAGCGCGATCTCGGCCGGCGACCCGGAAACCGCGACCGCCTTGTGCTCGGCGATGCCTTCATCCTTTTGCGAACGGATGCGCACGGGCAGCGCGAAGCGCAGTTTGCCGACCCTTCTATGCTCGGCCGCGGCGGCGCGCACGCGCTCGATCAACTGGCCGACCTCGTCCGGCGAACCGGCCGACAATTCGAACACATCCGCGTGCCGGCCGGCGACCCTGAGCGCCGTTCCCGACTGGCCGCCAAGCCGGATCGTCACGTCGGCGCCGTGCGGGCCCTTGCGCGGCACATAACCGCCTTTGACGCTGTAGAAGGCGCCTTCATGGTCGAACGGCCTGTCGTTCGACCACAGGCGCTTCAGAAGCACCAGATATTCATCGATGCGCTGCCACACCACGGTGTGCCCGACCGGCCGCGCCTCGGCATCCTCGTCGCTGAGCGGCTCGCTGAGCATCCTCAGCGACAGCCGGCCACCGCTCCTGGCAGCGAGCGCCGCAAGCTGCCTGGCCGCCACCGTCGGCTCGACCACGCCGGCCCAGTGGGTCAGCACCACCTCCAGCAATGCGGTGCGCTTCAGTGCCTGCGCGGCAATGTCCATATTGGTGAGCAGGCCGGCCGGATCGTCGACGACGATCTGCTGGAAGCCGACATCCTCGATCAGCGACAGTTTCGTCGCGGTCTCGGCGAAATCATAGAAGAAGCTGCCATTGGCAGACTTGCCCGGAACATGCGTGAACTCGATCGGCATTGCCATCTCCTCCATCACGTTTGGAATCGCATATCGAAACCACAGGGCGCGTGAAAACGTGCCGCTGACGCGGCTCACTAAACTCCGGTTGCCTGAAAGCGTTAGGCCGCCACCCCGTGGTTCCCGCGCCTCAGGGAATGAGGCCCAGAACGACTGCCCCGGTGAACACGAACGCAAGGGTGAAAACGAGATAGGCGAAGGCCCCGCCATAGGCCGGCCGCCAGTTCTGGCCGATGGTTTGGCCTCTGCGGTCTGTCTGGGTGGTTTGGTAATAGGACATGTCGGCCTCCGTCTCACCATTAATCTATAAAGTTAGTAGACTTTGTCGATTGCTATTTTTGCGCGATCCGCAGAACGAATTTCTCATATCGCGCTGGACATTGGTTTGGCTTGCTGCGTCTGCCCTATCCAGGGGAAACCGCTGCGGAGACGATGACGCCGCCTTGGGGTTCCGCAGTCGTGCCGGAGCCGGCGTGACGGCGGTGCGGCCAGGCGAGCTTGGCCATCCGACACGCGCGGGTTAGCATCGTTGCCGGTTCACGCGTGAAGCATCAACAGGACGGAGGAAACAATGGGCGGAAGGCTGGCGGGCAAGGTTGCCATCATCTCGGGCGGCGCGACGGGCATGGGCGGGGCGGCTTCCGAACTGTTCGCGGCGGAAGGCGCCAAGGTGGCGATCATCGACCGCAACGGTGAGGCAGCGGCGGCGACCGCGGCGGCGATCCGCGCCCACGGCCATGTCGCCGAGCATTTTGTGGCCGATGTTTCCGACGAGGCGCAGGTCGAAGCCGCGGCGAAGGCGGCGGCGGCAAAGCTTGGTCCGGTCACCGTGCTGTTCAATCATGCCGGCACCATCGTCATAAAGCCGTTCCTGGAGACGACGCTCACGGAATGGGACTGGCTGCATGCCGTCAATGTCCGCTCGATGTTCCTGATGACGCGCGCGGTGCTGCCCGGCATGATCGCGGCCGGCGGCGGTTCGATCGTCTGCACCTCGTCGATCTCGGCGGTGGCGGCGACGCCGAACGAGGTGCTCTACGACACCACCAAGGGCGCCTGCCACATGTTCGCCCGCGCCATCGCGGTCGAGTTCCGCGACCGCAACATTCGCTGCAACGCCGTCTGCCCCGGCTTCATCCGCACCCCGCACGGGCTGCGCGAGGTGGCCGACCTAGGGAAACTTGGCGTCGACGTCTCCGACGCGGCACTCGCCGCCCAGCAGGGCCGCATCGGCGAGCCGGAAGAAGTGGCGAAGGCCGCGCTGTTTCTGGCCAGCGACGAATCCAGCTTCGTCAACGGCGCGCATCTCTTCGTCGACAACGCCTTTACGGCGATGTGAAGCGTCCCAAGCTTGGCGCCCTTCCTCTCCCCCGTCGATCGGGGGAGAGGTGTCGAGCGCAGCTCGACGGAGCGGGGGTCGACCCTCGGCGCGGTGCAGGGAGTTTCCTGCG
>NZ_RZOF01000416.1:0-5080 GCF_003998955.1 Mesorhizobium sp. M4B.F.Ca.ET.017.02.2.1
CCGGGCGGCAATACCGTCAAGTCGCTGTTCCTGACGCCGGTCGCGATCACCAAGGACAACCTGAACGTCGTCATCGACGCGGGCTGGATCAAGAAGGACGAAGTCTGCGCCGGCGTTGCCGCGGGCGCCGTCGCTGCCTGCAACTGAGGCAGTTTGAAGACCAGGCGCCGCGGCCCATGAGCCGCGGCGTCCATCAAGCTTCGTTTCGCAACGGGCTTCCGGCTTCAAGTGAGCCGGGAAAGCCAATAGAATCGTGTTCCGGCAACCGCGCCAGACGGCAAACCGGTGGGAGGAAATCATGACCGATACGACCTCAAGCACGGTCGCCGCGGACCGGGCACGCGCAGCCGAACTCAGCGCCGCCGGCCGCTTCCTCAAGGCAACCGAACTCGACACGCGCATGCTCGGCATGGTCGGCGCGCTGCTGGTCATCTGGATCGGCATCCACGTCCTGTCGGGCGGGCTTTTCCTGACGCCGCGCAACCTGTGGAACCTGTCGGTGCAGACGTCCTCGGTAGCCATCATGGCGACCGGGATGGTGCTGGTCATCGTCATGCGCAATATCGATCTTTCCGTCGGCTCCGTCGAAGGCGTGGTCGGCATGATCATGGGCGTGGCGCAGGCCGAATTCCTGATCCGAGTCATCGGTCTCGAGCTCGGAAATCCATGGCTGTGGATCATCGCGCTCGCTGCCGGCGTGGTGCTTGGCCTGGCGATCGGCGCCTTCCAGGGCTTCATCATCGCCTATATGGAGGTGCCGGCCTTCATCGTCACGCTGGGCGGCCTGCTGGTCTGGCGCGGCATGGCCTGGATGATCACCAGCGGCCGCACGGTCGCGCCGCTCGACGCCACCTTCCAGTTGATGGGTGGCGGACCGCGCGGCTCGATCGGCGCCACGGCGAGCTGGGTCGTCGGCGTCGTCGCCTGCGCGGCGGTCGCCTTCGCGCTGCTCAACGGCCGCTCGCAGCGCAAGCGGTTCAATTTCCCGCTGCGTCCGGTGTGGGCTGAAGTCTTCCTCGGCGTCGTCGCCTGCGCCGCCATCCTCGGCGCGGTCTCAGTCGCCAATTCCTATCCGTGGCCGGTCGGCATCGTGCGCCAGTACGCCCAGCAGAACGGCATCACCCTTCCCGAAGGCGGTCTGTTCATCGCTCACGGCATCGCCATACCGGTGCTGATGGCGGTCGCGGTCGGCATTGTCATGACCTTCATCACCCGGCGAACCCGCTTCGGCCGCTATGTGTTCGCCATCGGCGGCAATCCGGAGGCGGCCTCGCTCGCCGGCATCAACACGCGCTGGGTGACGATGAAGGTGTTCATGATCATGGGCGTGCTGGCCTCGATCAGCGCCGCCATCTCGTCGGCGCGCCTCAACGCCGCCACCAACGCGCTGGGCACGCTGGACGAGCTGCTGGTCATCGCCGCCGCCGTCATCGGCGGCACGTCGCTCGCCGGCGGCTCGGGAACCGTGCTGGGGGCCATGCTCGGCGCGCTGCTGATGCAGTCGCTGCAGTCAGGCATGGTGCTGCTCGGCATCGACTCGCCGCTGCAGAGCATTGTCGTGGGCGCGGTTCTGGTCGTCGCCGTCTGGCTCGACACCGTCTACCGCAAGCGAGTCTGAGCAAGAACTTCAGGGAGGAGACGCGATCATGGAAAAGACAGCTCCCACCGGCACGCCGCTGATCGACATGCGCAACATCTCGATCGCCTTCGGCGGCATTCGCGCCGTCGACGATGCCTCGATCGATCTCTTTCCGGGCGAGGTGGTGGCGCTGCTCGGCCACAACGGCGCCGGCAAGTCGACGCTGATCAAGATCCTGTCCGGCGCCTACAAGCGCGACGCCGGCCAGATCTTCGTCAATGGCGAGGAGGCGCACATTTCCAACCCGCGCGACGCCAAGAAATACGGCATCGAGACGATCTACCAGACGCTGGCGCTCGCCGACAATGTCGACGCCGCCGCCAATCTCTTCCTTGGCCGCGAGCTGATGACCGGCTGGGGCACGCTCGACGATGTCGCCATGGAGGCCGAGGCGCGCAAGGTGATGGGCCGGCTCAATCCGCGCTTCCAGCGCTTCAAGGAGCCGGTGATCAAGCTCTCCGGCGGCCAGCGGCAGTCGGTGGCGATCGCGCGCGCCATCCTGTTCAACGCCCGCATCCTGATCATGGACGAGCCGACGGCCGCGCTCGGGCCGCAGGAGACGGCGCAGGTCGGCGAGCTGGTCAAGCAGCTCAAGGCCGAGGGCATCGGCATCTTCCTGATCAGCCACGACATTCACGACGTGTTCGAGCTTGCCGACCGGGTCTGCGTGATGAAGAACGGGCAGGTGGTCGGCACCGCGCGCACCAGCGACGTCACCCAGGACGAGGTGCTCGGCATGATCATCCTGGGCAAATGCCCGCCCGGCGCCATTCCCGGACCGGGGGCGCTGAAGATCGCCGCCTGAGGATTGGAAGCCGGCCAGAGAGGTTCAACGTTTCACGGAAACGCAGAACCGCTCTATCTCTTTGTTTTCACTCAATTCCGGACGGAAAACCGTTTCCCGCTTTTCCTGGCATTGCTCTAATGTCCGATACGTGATGTGCCAGGCGTCATGATGATTTGGCCGCGCCATTGTGTTGCCGCGGGGACTTGCTCATAAAGGTGCCCAACCGTTCAGGGGCCACTTCCTCAGTTGAAAAAGTTCTTCCCGATCCTCGCCTTCATCGCCGTCGCGCTGATCAGCCTGACGATGGCGGGGTTCGCCTATTTCGCCACGCAGGAAGCGGCGCGGATCAAGTTCGACGCGACCGCGGACGACGCGCTCAACCGGATCGAGAGCCGTATCGATCTCCATCTTTCGCTGCTGCGCTCGACCCAGGCGCTGTTCGACGCCCGCAACGGCGACATTTCACGCAATGAATTCAAGGCGTTCTTCAACGCGCTCGATGTCGACAACAATTTCGCCGGGCTGCGCGGAATCGGCTTCCTGCGGCTGGCCAAGGCCGGCGACGAGGCGGCGGTCGAGCGCGATATCCTGCGCGACCATGGCGTCGCGCATCAGGTCTACCCCGCGACGACGCAACCGTGGCGCACGCCGATCGTTATGTTCGAACCGATAGCTCCGTCCAACCAGGCCAGCATCGGCTACGACATGTTCACCGAGCCGGCACGGCGGGTGGCGATCGAAAAGGCGATGGCCGACGACCAGCAGCATGCAAGCGGCCTGGTCCAGCTCGGCCAGGGGACGGGCGCTACCCAGACCTTCCCCGGGTTCCTGGTCTTCGTGCGGCTCAATGTCGAAACCGCGCCCGAGGTCATCAACGCCAGCCGGTCGTCGACGGCGGGATTCCTCTATGCGGCCTTCCGCGCCCGAGACCTGTTCCAGACTGCGCTCAGCCGCGCCCCGCTGCTGCCGGTCAACACCGAGATCTATGACGGCAAGGTGGACGCCGGCAATCTTCTGTTCCGGTCGGAGACGCCGCCGTCCGAGACCCTCGGCGAGAGGCTGCTGGTGAGCCGCAAGCTCGTCGTCGCCGGCCGTCCCTGGACGGTGCTGTTTCGGCCGACAAGCGCTTTCTCGCTGCCGTCCTCGCGCGCCATTCCGGTGATGCTCGGCCTGTTCGGACTGTTGCTCGCCGGCGCCATAGCGCTGGTGGCGCGCTATCAGGAGCGTGCCTATGACGCGGTATCGCTGCTGCACGAAACGACGGAAAAGAGCCTGCTCGAGAAGGAGCTGATGCTGCAGGAGATGAAGCATCGCATCAAGAACTCGATCACCAGGGTGCTGGCGATCGCGCGCCAGACGGCTTCGCACGCCACCGACGTGAAGGAGTTCTCGTCGTCCTTCGCGGCGCGGCTGCAGGCGATGGCGGCGTCGCAGGACATGCTGACCCGCTCGCGCTGGCAGAAGGCCGATCTCGGCGATCTGCTGCGCATCGAGCTCGGCCAGGTGTTCGGCAAGGAGCTTCCCGCTGGCATATTGTCCGGACCGGAGGTGCTGCTCGACGAGACGACGACCCAGGCACTCGGCCTGACTTTCCATGAGCTGGCGACCAACGCGTTGAAATATGGCGAGGCCGGCAATTCCGTGGGGGCGCTCAAGGTCGACTGGTCGCTGCAGGGGCGCGGCCGCGACAGGCTGCTGGTGCTCAACTGGCGTGAAGCCGGACAGAAGCAGCTCGAAGCCCCGGCCAAGACCGGCTTCGGCACCAAGCTCATAGATCTCAACGTGACGCGCGAATTGCGTGGCACGATCAAGCGCGAGTTTCTCGCCGAGGGGCTGAAGGTGGAAATCAGAATCCCGCTGGCGACCTGAAAGGCGCTCCCCTCACCAGGAAGCTTCAAGTGCAGGCGGCACAAACAAACGGAGACCGGACGAGCCGGCCTCCGTTCCTATTGCGCCTGGTCCGAAGCGATCAGCAGCGAGCCGTGTAGAGACGGCCGCGATTGTCGCGATACTGGCAATAGCCATTGCGCAGGTTGCGAACCAGCAGACCCGAGCCCGCGCCGACGGCCGCACCGATGAGCGCGCCCTTGGTGCCGCCAATCAGGCCACCGGCAACGGCGCCGACGCCGGCGCCAACGCCAACATCCCGCTCGGTCGTGCTGCAGCCGCTGACCGCGACAACCGCAACCATGGCAATAATTATCTTCCGCATGAAGTCACCTCTCCTTTGTCCTCACTTTAGGAGGCTACAACCGCCATTTAACATGAAACAACGGCCTTTGCCCGCTCGATTTTATTGTTGACCAAGATCGGTTTTTTCGGGGCGCGCACTGTCGTTGGAGGCCAGGACGAGGCCGGAGACCTGCAGGGACGCGTCGAGCGTGCCGTCCGGACGCACGTTCCAGACGATCTGGTCGTAGTCGTCCTCCAGCGCCGGGTCGACGGCGAGGCATTTGGCAACGACATGAGGAGCCTGGCCCCGAACGTCGGTCAGGGCGAAGGGCCGTTCGGCGGTGCATTGCTCGGCGGTCTCGAAGACGCTGACAGGCACCGACAATTCACGGCATTCGGTCATGGAGTTGGAGCAGCCGATGACCAGCAGCAAGGCA
This sequence comes from Mesorhizobium sp. M4B.F.Ca.ET.017.02.2.1, assembly GCF_003998955.1. Classification (NCBI taxonomy): domain Bacteria; kingdom Pseudomonadati; phylum Pseudomonadota; class Alphaproteobacteria; order Hyphomicrobiales; family Phyllobacteriaceae; genus Mesorhizobium; species Mesorhizobium sp. M4B.F.Ca.ET.017.02.2.1. The sequence continues at coordinate 5,036 of NZ_RZOF01000416.1, forward strand.
GCAATATGTTCCATGGCGAGATTCCTCTCGCACAAGAACGGAGCA
>NZ_RZOF01000417.1:0-5045 GCF_003998955.1 Mesorhizobium sp. M4B.F.Ca.ET.017.02.2.1
GCGCAGCGCCACCGTCACCGGCAGGCCGACCAGCTCGGAAACACGCAGGCCGGTGACGGTGGCGCTGCGCGACGACCGCTTCTTCATGGTGCGCGGCAAGGGCAACAAGGAACGCATGGTGCCGCTCTCGGCCAAGGCGCGCGCCGCGATGCGCGCCTGGCTTGCCGCCAGGGCAGAGCGGCCGGCGCTCGCTAACAGCCCCTTCCTGTTTCCGGCCGCCTCCGACACCGGCCATCTGTCCCGCCAGGTCTTCGCCCGCGACCTGAAAGGCCTTGCCGCAAGGGCCGGCATCGCCTCGGCCAAGATCTCGCCGCATGTGCTGCGCCACGCCTTCGCCAGCCACCTGCTGCAGAACGGCGCCGATCTCAGGGCCGTGCAGCAGCTGCTCGGCCACGCCGACATCTCGACCACGCAGATCTACACCCATGTGCTGGAGGAGCGGCTGGTGCGGCTGGTCAATGATCATCATCCGCTTGCCGACTAGGCCTCATGTCGCTATGTGAGGACGACGTTCCACCGCCCGGAGCCCCGGTTTTCGAGGGTTTCGCCAGCCACTGCCTTCCGAACTGTCGGTCCGCTCAAGAATGTACAACTACCTCGATTTCGAAAAGCCGGTGCAGGATCTCGAAGGCAAGATCCTCGAGCTGAAGAAGCTTGCCGAGAACGGCGAGGCCGTCGATGTCGGCGATGAGATCAGCCGCCTGGAGAAGCGTTCGCGCGACGCGCTGCGCGAGGCCTACAAGTCGCTGACGCCCTGGCAGAAGGTGCAGGTGGCGCGCCATCCCGACAGGCCGCATTGCGTCGACTACATCAAGGCCCTGCTCAGCGATTTCACGCCGCTCGCCGGCGACCGCAATTTCGGCGAGGACCAGGCGATCGTCGGCGGCTTCGCCCGCTTCCGCGGCGAGCCGGTGGCGGTTATCGGCCAGGAGAAGGGCTCGGACACGGCGAGCCGGCTGAAGCACAATTTCGGCTCGGTGCGGCCGGAAGGCTATCGCAAGGCGGTGCGGCTGATGGAGCTAGCCGACCGCTTCAAGATCCCGCTTCTGACGCTGGTCGACACCGCCGGCGCCTATCCCGGCGTCGGTGCCGAGGAACGCGGCCAGGCCGAGGCGATTGCCCGCTCGACCTCGGCCTGCCTGGCGCTCAAGGTGCCCTCGATCTCGGTCGTCATCGGCGAAGGCGGCTCCGGTGGCGCCATCGCAATCGCCACCGCCAACCGCGTCTACATGCTGGAGCATGCCATCTATTCGGTGATCTCGCCGGAGGGCGCTGCCTCGATCCTGTGGCGCGACACCACCCGCTCCAAGGATGCGGCGACCAACATGAAGATCACCGCCCAGGATCTTTACGAAATGAAGATCATCGACGCCATCGTCCCCGAGCCGCTCGGGGGCGCCCATCGCGCCCCCGAAACGGTGATCGCCGCCACCGGCGACCTCATCGCCAAGACGATGAAGGATTTTGCCGGCGCCAACACCGATTTCCGCGAGCAGCGTCGCGAGAAATACCTTGCCATGGGCCGCAGCCTCTAGTGCCCGGAAATGTGGGCGGTTCCGGGAGGGCTTAAGGCGCGTCGCCTGACTCCGTTTCAGCCCGACGCGCTTTATATCCGGGCAATTCCAGCAAACTTCTGGAACGGTTTTCCGTCCGGAAGGTGCCACCACATCGGTGGTCCAGGGCAACGATCCGGTGGTTCGGAGCGGGGCCGCCATAGACACTTTGCTTTAACGGCTGCTAATTAAGCTTCTCGTTTCGGGGGATTTGAAATGAAGAAATACGAGAAACCCACGCTGATCAAAGTCGCCCGCCTGCAAGCAGTGACGGCTCAACAAGCGACTTCCCAGCCGCCAGTGGAAAACGGCAACAGCAATGGCAGCGGCACCGACATCAACTAGTCCCCGTCAAATCCGTCTCTATCAAAACGTTTGATCGCCTTGGAATAGCTTCGGCCGCTACGCGGCAAAGTGGTGTACGGGCACGATTCCGCCACAAAAATGCCGCCGCGTTCGGCTCAATGAAATTGCCGCGAGGGGTCGTTCGAGGCTTGCGGTAAGGATTTTTCAAGGTTAACGGGCTTACGGTCCGCTAATGTTCAGCGTGCGGGCCTGGCGGTTGAACCCGTGGCCCGAGGGAAAGACTAAGCCGTACCCATGTTTGCCGAGCTTGCCCGCACCGGAGTCCTGATCGCCGCCATCGGCGTCGCCGGCTGCAACGATTCCTCGATGAAGGACTTCGCGCCGGAGGCCAACAAGCCGCTGCCGGACAAGATCCTGGCCGACATGAAGGCCAAGGGCATGGTCCGCACCTCGTCGGTGATGGCCCGTATCTTCAAGGAAGAGGGCAAGCTGGAGATCTGGAAGGCCAAGACCAATGGCCGCTACGAGATGGTGGCCAACTACGACATCTGCAAATGGTCGGGCAAGCTCGGGCCGAAATACACCGAGGGCGACCGCCAGGCGCCGGAAGGTTTTTATACGGTTCGCCCTTCGCAGATGAACCCGCGCTCGAACTACCATCTGTCCTTCAACATCGGCTATCCCAACGCCTACGACCGCGCCAATGGCCGCACCGGCTCCAATCTGATGGTGCATGGCGCCTGCTCGTCGTCGGGCTGCTATTCGATGACCGATGCCCAGATCGAGCAGATCTACGCTTTCGGCCGCGATGCCTTCCAGGGCGGGCAGACCGAGTTCCAGATCCAGGCCTTTCCATTCCGCATGACCGCCGCCAACATGGCGCGTTACCGCAACGACCCGAACTACGATTTCTGGAAGATGCTGAAGGTCGGCTACGACAATTTCGAAATCACCAAGGTGCCGCCGAAGGTCGACGTCTGCGAAAAGCGCTACGTCTTCAATCAAGTGGCGCCGGAGGGCACGACCTTCGATCCCACCGGGCCCTGCCCCGCCACGACGCAGCCGGATTCGCTGAAGAGCGCCTATAGCGCCTATCAGAGCACCTATGACTCGGCCTTCAACGGCGCCGTCAAGTCGAGCGCGCCGGCGCCCAAGCCGACGATTGCCGGCATCAAGGAAGCCAGTATCGTTTCCGACTGGTCGAAGCGCCGGGCCCGCGGCGAGCGCGTGCCGATCGACCCGCCGTCGATGAATGGCGACGGCTCGGTGACCGAGACCGCGCGCATGGGCCGCATCGATTCGCCGCTCGGCCGCAAGATGGCCGCGCTCGACGCCGAGAAGGAAGCCAAGCGCAAGGCCGAGGAACAGCGGCTCGCGGCCATACAGGCAGCAAAGGCCGCCAAGGAAGCTGCCAAGGCCCAGGCATTGGCCGAGGCGGAAGCCGCCAAGCAGGCTGCCCAGCAGCCGGTCACCACCGCGGGCGTCGAAGCGGCCGAGCCGGCAGCCGAAACGCAGGCCGCGAGCGCCGACGACGGCACGGTGACGAAGCTGAAGAAGAAGCTGCTCGGCATGTTCGGCGGCTGAGGCTTTGGCTGATGCATGTCGCCCAAAAGTGTGGGGCGGTTTGAGACAACGACATGCATGAAAAAACAGAAAGCAAGCGCCCTGCCGTCTACGATCTCAAGGGGCTGAACTGTCCCCTCCCCGTGCTCAAGGCGAAGAAGCGCCTGGCCGCGATGCGGCCGGGTAGCCTGCTCTGGCTGGAAACCACCGATCCGCTTGCCGTCATCGACATTCCGGCCTTCTGCTCGGACGCAGGCCATCAGCTCGTCGAAACGGCCGCGGTGTCCGGCGGCCATCGCTTCCTGGTCGAGCGCGGCGACGCCTGAGTTCGCGGTCCTGGCTCCCTACCGCCGCCCGGCTATGGCCAGCGGATTGTCCTCCAGCGCCGCGCGGTCGGGCGTGTCGATCGACGGCCTGTTGGTGAAGGCGGCGAACAGCCGGCGCACATAGTCCTCCGGCATGTCGAGCGTGATCAGCACCAGCCTGGTGCCGCGATTGCCCTCCGGCCAGGCCGGCAGCCTTGCCGGCGGGTGCAGGATCTTCTGCACGCCATGGATGACCAGCGGCCGCGACGGATCCTCCAGCAATTCGATGACGCCTTTCATACGCAGCAGCTTCTCGCCATGCGTCGAGCGCAGCAGATCGAGAAACATCTCGATCGCCGAGAACGGCACCGGACCGTCATGGACCAGCGAATGCGAGCGCACACGCGAATCGTGGCGATGCTGGTGATCGTGATGATGATCGTCGCCATGATGGTGGTGGTGGCCATCATGATCATGGTGATGATGACCAGCCTCTTCGCCCAGCCAGCGCTGCACATCGGCCGATTTGGTTTCGGGGTTGTAGAGCCCGCAGTCGAACAGCGCCGCGGCGCCGGTTCCGCTGTCATCGGCATCGAGCAGAACGGCGCCGGGATTGAGCTGACGCAGGCGCGCTCGCAACGCCGCGACATCGCCGGCATCGGTGACGAGGTCGGTCTTGGTGAGCACGATGCGGTCGGCGACCGCCGCCTGTTTCACCGCCTCGACATGAGCGTCGAGGGTCGCATTGCCGTTGACCGCATCGACCAGAGTGATCACGCCGTCGAGCCGGAAAGCCTGCACCAGCGCCGGATGCGCCATGATCGACTGCAGCACCGGCGCCGGATCGGCAAGCCCGGTGGTTTCTACCACGACGCGCGCCAGCCTGGCGATGCGGCCGGTCTGCAGCCGGTCGACGAGGTCGGCCAGCGTATCGACCAGTTCGCCGCGCACCGTGCAGCACAGGCAGCCGTCGGAAAGCTGGATGATGCCGTCTGAGGCCTGCTCGACCAGCAGATGGTCGATCGCCACCTCGCCGAACTCGTTGATGATGACCGCCGTGTCGGTAAGTTGCGGGTCCTTCAGCAGCCGGTTGAGCAGCGTCGTCTTGCCGGCGCCGAGGAAGCCGGTGAGCACCGAGACCGGGATGGGAAAGCTGCCGCCCATCGGGCTAGTTCGCGGCCTTGACCGGCTGGTCGCCCTGCACGGCAACCGCGGCCGTCCCGCTTGCGGCCGGCTCGGCGCCGGTCGGCGCCGGAATGTCGGGCCGCCAGCTCGGCAGCGGCACATCGGCATATTCCTGGCCCGACTGGTCGAGCAT
>NZ_RZOF01000418.1:0-5005 GCF_003998955.1 Mesorhizobium sp. M4B.F.Ca.ET.017.02.2.1
CGGGTCGCTGCTGACCGTCGAATAGGTGTTCTCGCCGTCGGTGAGCACGATGACGACCTTGTCGTTGCCGCGCTCGCTCTCCAGCCGCCCTTCGGTGAAGGGCTCGGTGCTCGACACGGTGCGCCAGCCCCAGGCCATGCCTTCCGGGACATTGGTGTTGCCGTTCGGCTGCATCAGGTCGATCGCCGCCTTGATGGCCGTCAGACCCGCCGCCTGGGTGACATCGGTCAGCGGCGTGATCGGTGTCGTGGTGCAGCTGTAGTTGGGACCGGCGCCGGTCGACAGCACCGGCGCATTGATCGGCCGCGGCTGGAAATATTTGGCCATGTTGGATTGCCGCGTCTTGCCGGTCGTGCTTGTCGGATCGTCGTTCCACCAGCTGTTGGCGGCGCCGTAGGTCACCGGCTTCGCCTCGTCGGGATCCTGCGTCAGGTACCAATGGTTGCCCGGCTCGTCCGGCGCGAACATCGGCACGAACATGGTCGCCGGGTCGCCGACGCCGGTGCCGGTATTGTTGGGGCCGCCGGAGGCCGCCGCGTCATTGACGTTGTAGGGGTAGGGCCTGACCTCGACGCAGCCCTGCCAGCTGGCGAACGGGCCATAGGTGTCGTTGTAGTCGTATTCGTCGTGGCTGCGCTTGCAGGTGTGGTTGGAGCGGTATTCGTCGCAGACGACACGCTTGGAGCCGACGATGCGCTCGTGGCTGGTGACCACCTTCATGTCGCGATAGAGCGAGAAGCGAGTGAGCATCTGGCCTTCCTGCTCGCCCCAGTCTGAGCCCTTCTTGTACCAGATGCCGTTGATCTTCTGCGCGTATTTGTTGGTGGCGTTCAGCGTCGTCCAGTCGAAATTCTCATGGTGGATCGGCGACAGCCCGTAGGTGTCCATCCAGGAAGCATTGTCGTTCTGCGTCCCAACATTCACCGAGGCGGCGAAGGGCACGATGCTGAACTGGACCGGCTTGTCGATCTGCTTGATCGCGGCCGCCTGCTGCGCCAGCGTGTCGACGAGCTGCTTGGCGGCCTGCTTGAGCAGGTCGATGCGCTTCTGCCCCGCACCGGTGCCGAGGTTGCTCATCGAGCCGGAATTGTCGAGCACCATGGCGACTTCGAGCGTGTTCTTAAGGCGCACTTCCGAGCAGACGGAATAGTTGACGTCCGAAGACTCCTTATCGACCAGCAGCGCCGCTGCCGGCAGGAAATAGGGCTTGTACACCAGCGCCGCGCAGAGCTTGACCAGGCCGCCGCCGGTCGTGCTGCTGGGCAGCGTGACGCTGAGCGTGGTGTTGGCCGGATCGATGCTGTCGCCGAGGTTGGCCCTGAAGAACTCCAGCGCATAGGCCCTCAGCTGGTCGTCGGTGGCGCCTTCGGCAAGGCGGCGGGCGGTGGCGAAGTTGGCGGCGTCGAGCGCGTTCACCACCCTCTGCTTCTCGTTGACCACGCCCGAATAGTCGACGCTCAGCGCCACGGCGCCCATCAGCGGCACCATGGCGACCGCGGTCAAGAGAGCATAGTTGCCGCGCCGGTCGCGGCAGAAGTCACGCCAGAATCCACGCATGTGTTGTAAGCGGCCCCGCCTGCGGATTTTTTGCCCAGGCCACCGTTTCACAAAACGCTGAAGGACGGGTGTGGGAAACCGCTCGATTGCAGCCTCGGTGTTTCACCGAACGCTAACCAATCGCGCCGGGCAAGGCCGCCGCGTTCAAGGAAACGCCCCGCGAAGGCAGCGCGTTTCGCCCCGTCGATTGCCCGTCGATCAGCCGACGATGCGCAGGTTCGACAGTTCGTCGGCGATTTCCTTGAAGCTTTTCGACAGCGTGGCGCCGGTCGCGTTCCAGTACAATTTGGCCGCAGTCTTGCCGGTCGGGTCGGCCGGGTCTTTTCGGAATCTCGAATCCGAGGAACACGTCTTCAGCGCGGTCATTGCGGCCTTTTCCGCGGATTTGGTGTCCACAAGGTCAAGCGAAACCGTCATCACGATGATGTTCGAATTCTTTGCATTGGCGCAAAGCATCTGCATCTGCTCGTCGAGCGCCGTCGTGTAGTTGGCGCCGGTGTACGTCGTCTTGCCAACGGAAGCGCTGGTGTTCATGAACAGCCGGGTCACCGTACCGGAGCCTGGATAGGTCAGGCCCGTGTAGCCGTACGCGGCGTAAGTCGACATGTTCTTGGCATAGGTGGCGTCGGCGATCGGGCTGTAGGTGTTGGCGCCGTCGGTCAGCACGATGACGACCTTGTCGTTGCCTTTTTCGGTGTTGGCCCGACCGTCCGTGAAAGGCTCATTGCTCGACAGCACCCGCCAGCCCCAGGCAAGCCCTTCCGGCACATTGGTGTTGTCCGTCGGCGTCATCGCGCTGATGGCGTTTGTGATGGTGCTTTTGCCCGTGGTCGTGGTTATGTCCTGCAACGGCGTGATGGCGGCAGTCGTGCACCCGGAGTTGGGGCCGCCGTCAGCCGGCTCCGCCGCCGCATTGTAGGGCTTCGTGACGAAATACTTGCGCATATCCGACTGGCGTTTTGCGACGGCCAGGCTGTCGGCCGAGTCCACCCACCAATTGTTCGGGTAACCCCATGACGTGATGCTGACGTGGGTGGAGTCGGTCCAGAAATTGCCGGCCTCGTCCGGAGCGAACATCGGGACGAACAGGCTGGCGGGTGTGGACGTCGTCGGCGTCGTGTCGTCGACATTGTAAGGATACGGTCTTGCTTCCACGCAGCCTTTCCAGGCTTGGTATTGGGCGGTCGTGTCGACATATGTCTGACACGTGCCGTGGTTCTTCTTGGTGCAGGTTCGCGTCGTGGCCATCATATCCTGGTAGAGGGTGAAGCGGGTCATTGCCTTGCCCGCGTCCGCTCCCCAGCCGGTGCCCCTCTGGTAGTAGGCGGCGCCGACTTTCTCGATGTATTTGTTCGGATCGACGCCGGAGACGGTCTTGTACATCTGGGTCCAGTCGAAATTCTCATGCTGCACCGGTGAGATGCCGCCGAGATCCATCCAGGTCTTGTCCTTGTTGGCTGAGCCGACATTGACCGAGGCCGAAAAGGGTACCAGGGCGAACTGCACCGGCTTGGTGACCTGCTTCATTTGCCCTGCCTGCAGGGCCAACGTGTTGACGAGTTCGGTCGCGGCAGTCTTGAGCAGCTCTATGCGCTGCTGGCCGGTACCGGATCCATTCGTGCTCATCGAGCCGGAATTGTCGAGCACCAGGGCAACCTCGAGAGTGTTCTTGAGGCGAACTTCCGAGCACGCGGTCAAAGTCGTGTCGCCGGCAGTCCTGCCGATCAGCATCGCCGCGGCTGGCAGGAAATAAGGATGGTAGCGCAGGGTCGCGCAAAGCTTCAGTGTGCCGCCGCCGGCGTTATTGCTGGGCAAGGTGACGCTCAGCGCCGTGTCAGCCGGGCTGACATGCGACAGATTGGCTTCGAAGAAGTTCTTCGCATAGGCTTTGGCATCGGCGTCGCTTACATTGGCGACGATCTGCTGCGCGGTGGCGACGCCCGCGGCATCCAGCGCGTTCAGCGTTTCCTGCTTTTGGCGCACCAGGTCCGTAAAGTCGACCGCAAGCGCAACCGCGCCCATCAGGGGCACCATGGCGATGGCGCCGATCAAGGCATAGTTGCCGCGCCGGTCGCGCGCGAACCTGCGCATCGTCGCTTCGAATCTGCGGATCATCGCCTTTAGCCCCCGCTAATGTACGACCAAAGTCGTAGTTGATCTGCGACCATGCCCACAGATCATTAAATTTCAGGTTGCGCGAATGCATCCAACATCAACCTGCGTTTTCAAGGCTCGTTAACTATCGGGCCAGCTGCGTGGATGCCCCCGGGAATTCCACCGCGACGCAGGTCCGGTCTTCAGCATCCGTCCCGCCGCCGCGGCCGGTGCCTGTCGAAAGCTGGTGACAGGATGAGGCGCTTCGGTTAATGCGGGACCGGCCGCGGCGGACCGTCGGCGGCGGCTCTCGCAACAACCACCCTGGGAAAACGGCATGGCGGATTCGCCCGACATTATCGGCTCGCTCGCGGACCTGTCGGGCTCGTACGACGCCATCCTGTGCGATGTCTGGGGCGTGGTGCACAATGGCGAATGGCATTTTCCGCAGGCTGCGCAGGCGCTGGCCGCGGCACGCGCGGCGAACGTGCCCGTCGTGCTGATCACCAACTCGCCCCGCCGCAGTGCCGATGTGGTGGCGCAGATGAACGCGATCGGCGTCCCCACTGACGCCTATGACCGCATCGTCACCTCCGGCGATGTCACCCGCGACCTGATCGCCGAAGGGCCGAGGAAGATCTTCCATATCGGTCCCGACCGCGATTTCACCCTTTATGACGGGCTCGGCGTCGATCTGGTCGAGGAGTTCGAGGCCTCGGGCGTGGTCTGCACCGGCCTGTTCGACGACGAGGTTGAAAAACCGTCCGACTATGCCGAGCTGCTGCGGCGGCTGCGCGCTCGCGACCTGCCCTTCATCTGCGCCAATCCCGACATCGTGGTCGAGCGCGGCGAGCGCATGATCTGGTGCGCCGGGGCGCTTGCCCGCGACTACGCCCAGCTCGGTGGGCGAACGCTCATCGCCGGCAAGCCCTACGCGCCGATCTACGACGTTGCGATGAAGGAGGTTGCCAGCCTGATCGGTCGCCCGGTCGAGCGTTCGCGGGTGCTGGCCATCGGCGACGGCATGATGACCGATATCAAGGGCGCGGCCGACAATGGCTTCGAGGTGCTCTATGTCTCGGGCGGCATCCATGCGCGCGACTATGGCGACCCGCTGCAGCCTGACCGCGAGCGGCTGGCCGCCTTCCTGGAAAAGCATGGCTACCGCCCGGTCGCCGTCATTCCGAGACTGCAATAGGGGCGTTCCATGACGGAAACCTCGAAACCCTTTGACCGCATCTCGGCGACGTCGCCGCTGCCCGCCCATTTGCGCGGCGGCGTGGTGGCGATCGGCAATTTCGACGGCGTCCATCGCGGCCACCAGGCGGTGCTCGATCGCGCCGTCGCCGAGGCC
>NZ_RZOF01000419.1:0-4928 GCF_003998955.1 Mesorhizobium sp. M4B.F.Ca.ET.017.02.2.1
ATCAATGGCGGCGCGCATGCCGACAATCCGATCGACTTCCAGGAATTCATGATCCTGCCGATCGGCGCGCCGACGCTGCGCGACGGCGTGCGCTGGGGCTCGGAAATCTTCCACACGCTGCGCAAGAAGCTCAAGGACGCCGGCCACAACACCAATGTCGGCGACGAGGGCGGCTTCGCCCCCAACCTGAAGAGCGCGCCCTCGGCGCTCGATTTCATCATGGAATCGATCGAGAAGGCCGGCTTCAAGCCGGGCGAGGACGTCGCTCTCGGCCTCGACTGCGCCGCGACCGAGTTCTTCAAGGACGGCAACTACGTCTATGAGGGCGAGAAGAAGACCCGCGATCCGAAGGCGCAGGCCAAGTACCTCGCCAAGCTCGCATCCGACTATCCGATCATCACCATCGAGGACGGCCTTGCCGAAGACGACTGGGAGGGCTGGAAGATCCTGACCGACCTCATCGGCAAGAAGACCCAGCTGGTCGGCGACGATCTGTTCGTCACCAACACGGCCAGGCTTCGCGACGGCATCCGCATGGGCGTCGCCAATTCGATCCTGGTCAAGGTCAACCAGATCGGCTCGCTGACCGAAACGCTCGACGCCGTCGAGACCGCGCACAAGGCCGGCTACACCGCCGTCATGTCGCACCGTTCGGGCGAGACCGAGGATTCGACCATTGCCGATCTCGCCGTCGCCACCAATTGCGGACAGATCAAGACCGGCTCGCTGTCGCGCTCCGACCGCATGGCCAAGTACAACCAGCTGATCCGCATCGAGGAAGAGCTCGGCAAGCAGGCCCGCTACGCCGGCAAGTCGGTGGTCAAGGGCTGATCCGGCAACCAATCGGGATATCGAGGAAGGGCGGGGCGTTCCCCGCCCTTTTTCGTTTTGAGGCTCCGGGTACGCCCGTCCGTAACCGTCCATTAAGCACAATGGAGCGAAAAAGAGTCTCGGCCGTTCGGGTTCGCGGCCGCGAGGATCTGGATCATGTGGACACGTCAGCACAAGCAGCGAAACACCGGCCGGCTGATCGTCCCTTCGCTCTGCGTGCTGTTCCTGGCCTATTTCGGCTTCCATGCCTATCACGGCGAATTCGGCATCTATTCCAAATACCAGCTCGAAGCCCGGGCGGTCGAACTGCAGGGGCAGCTCGATGCCGTCAAGGCGCGCCGGGTCGATCTTGAGCGGCGTGTCCAGCTGATGCACGAGGGCACGCTGGAAAAGGACATGCTTGACGAACAGGCGCGCAAGGCGCTCAATCTCTCGCATGCCGACGAAATCACCATCATGCTGCCGGCTCCAGCGAAATAACTGGATTCCAGTTAATCGCCTTTATTTTCAATGATTTTAATCGCTTAGACGCATGCCAGCCATGCATTTTTCGGCATGGCGCAATGCTTTTATGCGTGTTAGCCTCGTATAAATCGGTGGGGAGAGACGATCTCCCTCGGAGCGGATTTCATCCTGCTCTAAATGTCCGCGAAGAGACGCCAACAGGGAGTGATGCATGGCCACCGCCGCCAGAAAAGCGCCTGCCAAATCCAAAAACGACGGTAAATCACAAGGGCTCTCCGCCCCGAAGCCTGCCGACTTCACCAAGGACGATGAGCTCGCCGCCTACCGGCACATGCTGCTCATCCGCCGCTTCGAGGAAAAGGCCGGCCAGCTCTACGGCATGGGCTTCATCGGCGGCTTCTGCCACCTCTATATCGGCCAGGAAGCTGTCGTCACCGGCATGAAGATGGCGCTGATCGAAGGCGACCAGATGATCACCGCCTATCGCGACCACGGCCACATGCTGGCGATGGACCTGTCGCCGCGCGGCGTCATGGCGGAGCTCACCGGGCGCCGGGGCGGCCTGTCCAAGGGCAAGGGCGGCTCCATGCACATGTTCTCCAAGGAGAAGCATTTCTATGGCGGCCACGGCATCGTCGGCGCGCAGGTGTCGCTCGGCACCGGTCTCGCCTTCGCCAACCGCTATCGCGAGAACAAGAACGTCTCGCTGACCTATTTCGGCGACGGCGCCGCCAACCAGGGCCAGGTCTACGAAAGCTTCAACATGGCCTCGCTGTGGAAGCTGCCGGTGATCTTCATCATCGAGAACAACCGCTACGCCATGGGCACCTCGGTGTCGCGCTCCTCGGCCGAGACCGATTTCTCGCATCGCGGCGCATCCTTCAAGATCCCCGGCATCCAGGTCGACGGCATGGACGTGCGCGCGGTGAAGTCCGCCGCCGATCTCGCCACCGAATGGTGCCGCGCCGGCAACGGCCCGCTGATCCTGGAGATGCAGACCTACCGCTATCGCGGCCATTCGATGTCCGATCCGGCGAAGTATCGCTCCAAGGAAGAAGTGCAGAAGATGCGCTCCGAGCATGACCCGATCGAGCAGGTCAGGGCTCGGCTGCTCGACAAGAAATGGGCCAGCGAGGACGAGCTCAAGGCCATCGACAAGGAGGTCCGCGACATCGTCGCCGACGCCGCCGAATTTGCCCAGAACGACGCCGAGCCGGATCCGTCCGAGCTCTGGACCGACATCGTACTGTAAAGGGAGGGCAAGGACATGCCGATCGAAATTCTCATGCCCGCTCTCTCGCCGACGATGGAAGAGGGCAATCTTTCCAAATGGCTGAAGAACGAGGGCGACAAGATCGTCGCCGGTGACGTCATCGCCGAGATCGAGACCGACAAGGCGACGATGGAAGTCGAAGCCGTCGACGAGGGCACGCTCGCCAAGATCGTGGTTCCCGCCGGTACCGAAGGCGTCAAGGTCAACGCTGTGATCGCCGTGATCGCGGTTGACGGCGAGGACGTCGACAAGGCCGGCGAAGGCATCGGCGAGGAGCCCGCCAGGCCTGAGGCGGCAGCACCTGCGGCTGTTGCGGCCAAGAGCGAGGCCGCGGCACCGGTCGCCGCAGCGCCGAGAGCCGAAGTCGCCGCCGATCCGGACATTCCGGCCGGCACCGAGATGGTGTCGACCACGGTGCGCGAGGCGCTGCGTGACGCCATGGCCGAGGAAATGCGCCGCGACGGCGACGTCTTCGTCATGGGCGAGGAGGTCGCCGAGTACCAGGGCGCCTACAAGATCACGCAAGGCCTGCTGCAGGAATTCGGACCGCGCCGCGTCGTCGACACGCCGATCACCGAGCACGGTTTTGCCGGCGTCGGCGTCGGTGCCGCGATGGCTGGCCTGAAGCCGATCGTCGAGTTCATGACCTTCAACTTCGCCATGCAGGCGATCGACCAGATCATCAACTCGGCCGCCAAGACGCTCTATATGTCGGGCGGCCAGATGGGCGCGCCGATCGTCTTTCGCGGACCGAACGGCGCCGCCGCCCGCGTCGCCGCTCAGCACTCGCAGTGCTACGCCGCCTGGTACAGCCATGTTCCCGGGCTGAAGGTGGTGATGCCGTACACGGCGGCCGACGCCAAGGGCCTGCTCAAGGCAGCAATCCGCGATCCGAACCCGGTCATCTTCCTCGAGAACGAAATCCTCTACGGCCAGTCCTTCGATGTGCCGAAGCTCGACGATTTCGTGCTGCCGATCGGCAAGGCGCGCATTCATAAGCCGGGCAAGGACGTCACCATCGTCTCCTTCGGCATCGGCATGACCTACGCGGTCAAGGCCGAAGCAGAGTTGCGCGGCATCGGCATCGACGCCGAAATCATCGATCTGAGGTCCATCCGTCCGCTCGACTTCGACACCATCATCGCCTCGGTCAAGAAGACCAATCGCCTGGTCGTGGTCGAGGAAGGTTTCCCGCAGAGCTCGGTCGGCGACCATATCGCCAACCAGGTGTCGCAGCGCGCTTTCGACTTCCTCGATGCGCCGGTCATCACCATCGCCGGCAAGGACGTGCCGATGCCTTACGCGGCCAACCTCGAGAAGCTGGCATTGCCCAATGTCGGCGAGGTCGTCGAGGCGGTCAAAGCCGTCACGTATCGCTGAGCCGGGCGGGAGGGAAACATGCCAATCAACATCACCATGCCGGCACTCTCGCCCACGATGGAAGAAGGCAATCTTTCCAAGTGGCTCGTGAAAGAGGGCGACAAGGTTTCGCCGGGCGACGTGATCGCCGAGATCGAGACCGACAAGGCGACGATGGAGGTCGAGGCCGTCGATGAAGGCACGGTCGCCAAGCTGGTCGTTCCGGCTGGCACCGAAGGCGTCAAGGTCAACGCGCTGATAGCCATCCTGGCCGGCGAAGGCGAGGATGCCGGCGCTGCCGCAAAGGGTGGTGGCGATGCTGCGCCCAAGGCCGAGGCTCCGAAAGCCGAAGCGCCAAAGGCGGAAGCGCCGAAGCCGGCAGCCGCGGCGGCGCCCGCGCCGGCGAAGGCAGAGCCTGCTCCGGCCGCCAATGGCCACGCTGGCGGCGACCGCACCTTCGCCTCGCCGCTTGCCCGCCGCATCGCCAAGGATGCGGGCGTCGACGTCGCGAATGTCACGGGAACGGGGCCGCATGGCCGTGTCGTCAAGGCTGATGTCGAGGCGGCGATTGCCGGCGGCGGCGCCAAGGCCGCGCCCGCTGCCAAGGCGCCTGCCGGTGCTCCGGCGGCAGCTCCGGCTGCAGCGCCGAAGGCGATGTCGGACGACCAGGTGCTGAAGCTGTTTGCCGAAGGCTCCTACGAACTCGTGCCGCACGATAATATGCGCAAGACCATCGCGCGCCGCCTGGTCGAGGCCAAGTCAACCATTCCGCATTTCTACCTGACGCTCGACTGCGAGCTCGACGCGCTGTTGGCGCTGCGCACGCAGCTCAATGCCGCCGCACCGGTGAAGAAGACCGAGAAGGGCGAGGTTCCCGCCTACAAGCTCTCGGTCAACGACATGGTGATCAAAGCGATGGCGATGGCGCTGATGGCGGTGCCGGATGCGAATGCCTCGTGGACCGACAGCGCCATGGTCAAGCACAAGCACGCCGATGTCG
>NZ_RZOF01000041.1:0-28558 GCF_003998955.1 Mesorhizobium sp. M4B.F.Ca.ET.017.02.2.1
GGTTATAGAAGACCGTGTAGTTCACGCCGGCGCCGATATAGGGCTTGAACGCGCCGAAATCGGTAAAATGGTACTGCAATGTCAGCGTGGGCGGGAGCAGCCAAACCTTGCCGATATTACCCGCCGAGCGGATCGTTCCCTGACCGTCGATGTTAGCATGGGTGGTGCCGAGTATGAGTTCGGCGGCGATATTGTCGGTGAAGAAATACGAGATATCGAGTTCCGGCGTCACCGTGTCCGAATAGGAAAGACCGGAGCCGGGAAGCTTGTCAACGTAGCCCAGATCTTTCGTAACGACGCCCAACGCCCGCAGGCGGACCTGCCAAGGGCTTGGCGCTTCGGTGACCGAAGCTCCCGTCTCCGCCAGGACGGTCTCTGCTTGCGCAGGCTCCGCGGCGACGGCCTGCTGTCCCACCATGATTAGGGCCACCGCCGCTGCTATTGCCCGCGCTACGCCCATTCGCGTTCTCCCCATGATATTCACTCCTTGATGTTCAGAAAGGATGCACTGCACTGTTTGGTCTCCTGCTCGAATGAATTGTTGATGGAGCTCAAATGCTCCTCTTGCGTTGCAACGCGTACCGCCATCTCCGGAAGGTGATCGTTGAAGCCGATTGCGCTGCGGAGAAAATTGGTGCCTAGACTGATGAATGCGGCTTGCTCCCGATTGTCCTTGCCGTAGCCGTGCCCGCCTGCGCTGGCCTCGTAGAAGTAAGCGGGATAGCCAAGAGCCTGCAGTTTTGCGGCCATCTTGCGCGCATGGCCCGGATGGACGCGGTCGTCGCGTTTCGTGGTGGCGATCAGGATAGGCGGATAGGGCTGTCCCGGCGCCGCGGCGTGATAGGCGGAGATTTCCTTCAGGAAAGCCCAATCGTGAGCCTTGTCCGGATCGCCATATTCGTCGATCCAGCTCGCGCCCGCCAAGAGCTTGGTGTAGCGACGCATGTCGATAAGCGGAATTGTGCAGAACAGAGCCCCGAAATGCTCAGGATAGCGGGTCAGCATGTTGGCGATCAGCAGGCCGCCATTTGAGCCGCCCTCGGCGGCAATCCGCCTCGGCACGGTGATGCCCCTTCGCACGAGGTCGGCGGCAACGGCGGCGAAATCGTCATGGGCGAGACGCTTGCCCTCCCTGCGCCCGGCATCGTGCCAGCGGGTGCCGAACTCGCCGCCGCCGCGGATGTTCGCCTCCACACACGTGCCGCCGCGCTCGAGCCACAGCTTGCCCAGCGGGGAGTTGTAGTAGGGCAGGAGTGATGTGCCGAACCCGCCATAAGCGGAAAGGTGAATCGGAGCATCTCCGTTCCCGTTCGCCGGACCAACCTGCGTATAGGGGATCAGCTCATGATCGATAGAGACTGCCTCGTGGCGCGTGACCACCAGTCCGGATGCATCGAAATTCTCCGGGCTGCGCTTCAGGATTGCTGAAGCGCTGAGAGACGGCGCGGCATTGAGATCGAATAGCAAGAGCTGCGGCGGCGTGATCGGATCCTGAGCACAGACCAGGACCTCTCCATTGGTCTCGTGAACTGCCGCATCGAATGACCAGACGTGGACAGTCCCTTCGGCCGGCAGGGTGTCCAGGACTCGGCGCGTCCATTCCTGGTGGCCGGGAGTGAACATCTCGAAACGCGGTACGAGATTGACGAGGTAAGAGATAATGAGCTTCCCGTCATTCCAGAAGAATGACTGCAGAGAGCGCCTTTCCCCTGGTTGAAACAGGGTCTCAAAACGGCGTCCGCCGGCGAGGAAAGAGCAAAGCGAGATGACGATCAGCGCGTCGGCGGGATGGGTGGTGCCTCCCACCGTCCACGGCTTGCGCGGCCTTACCGCCAGCCAGTCGCCGAAGACCCGCCACGACGCGTCACGAGGAAGATCGATCTGCCTCCTCGGCCCGCTCCTGTCGCCGATCCAGCTGATCTTCTCGTAGAAGGCCCGTTTCTCAATGAACCAAAGGCGCTCGCTGCGGCCGGTGCGGTCCGAATGACCAGACACCTTGAGGCTCTCGAACCCGGCCTCGAAGATTACCGGCGTGGTGAGGGGATCCGCGTCACGCTTCCACAGTCGCACGGTGCGCGCATAGCCGGAGCGGGTGGCCATGCCATTACCAAGCGCACTGGAAAGCAGAAGCGCGTCAGGGTCCAGCCAACTAACGTAGCCTTTGGCCTCGGGGAGATTGAAACCGTCGGCGACAAAGCTCAGAGAGATCAGGTCGAATTCGCGATGCACGACCGCGTCGCTGCCGCCGCGCGACAGGCGCAGAACGGCTCTTTCCCGTCTCTCCGGCTCGACGGACGCGCCGTCCCAGATCCAATCCTCTCCGTCGCTAGCCGCGAGAGCATCTAGATCGAGCAGTAGCTCCCATTGGGGATCCGCCTTCATGTAGGCGGCAAGGGTGGTCCGGCGCCACAGTCCGCGTGGATTTCCGGCATCTCGCCAATAATTGTAGAGGTACTGACCACGGCGCGCGATCAGGGGAAGGTTGTCGCAATTGTCGAAAATGGCTGTCAGAGCCGCCCGGTCGCGCTCGAACTGCGTTCCACCGAAGTGCTTCAGGGTCTTTGCCGACTGGCCGGCGGCCCAGGCAAGTGCCCGCTCGCCCTCTACATCTTCAAGCCAGAGATAGGGATCGTCGTCGGGAGCATCCAGCGTTGGACGGACATCAAATGCGTTCATGTCCGGACAGCCTTCAGAAAGAAGGGATAGAGGCTTCCGTCGGCTCGGGAACGCTCAGTGTTGGTAGCGGCGCCCACATGTTCGAAAAGCGTGATCATTGATGAGTTCTTCCAGTCGGTGCGGCATCGCAGGGCTTTTGCGCATAGGATCGCAACCGTCGTGCCAACTGGGAAAATCGTTTCGGAACAATGCGATCGCTCTGGAAGCGTTGTGTCACATGTCCGACATCGTCGAGAATCCGACAACGAGTGCTCCTCCTAATCACCGGATCAACCTCCGGCGCCAGTCGGTGACACCGTGCAGAACTCGAGCAGTGAAGCTCATTGGTGAACTTGGTTGACGCCCAACATCTTCGCTCTGGAGCGCTTCACGCACACGGATTCATGGCAGACACCATGAGGCGATCGATGCGGTTAGCGACCAAGCTGGGCTGCGCCTGTGCGTTTCAGCCGCCAGCTGGAAGCAGCGGAGTTCTGAGGAGATGCGACGAGCGCCCCCAAAGCTCGCGAAGCGCATTGAAATACGTGAGCACTGTCAGATACGGATCGGCGGGATCTTCCCCTTCTTGCGTCGGGCTGGAAGTCGGTGCCTGCGCGCCTGCCAGCAGGGTCTGCATGCTCCGAAGAAAGAGGAGTTTAGGCCCGCGATCCTGACTCGCCACACCGACGTAGAGGCGGGCTGGCTCTCGTGTCGATGGCACAGTCCTGGCGAAGAAGCTGTCGGTACGGTGGATGCCGGGTGGCGGAAATACGGCCGTCTCCGAACGATCGAACAAGGCTGCGATCTGTTTCTCCGCCCTTCGGACGGTCGCGGTCGAAGCGACGATTTTGGACGAATGAGTCCATGAAGACCCGGCCGCGACGACAGCAGGTCGATCGCTGTTTCGTAGAGTGCGGCCACCGTTCCAAGCGGGCCAGAGATCAGGTGCAGTTCGTCCTGGATGACAAGATCCGGCGGATCGAGCCGATGCCCGTTTCCGAAGGGGCGACCTTCGCCTGGCTCATACGCGCCGAAGAACCCCTTGACCGGATCATACCGGTCTACGTGTCCAAAGAATGCGCCGCTCTTGCCAATCCATGGAAGGGAGGCAAATTTGTCCACCGTGGCGATGAGAAATGCGGGAAGACGGCGGTAAATTGGCTCGTCCACCACGAGCACCGGCAGGTGTCGATCCCGCGTGAAGTCGCATTCGGCGTTCTCGCATTTGAGCACTAGATTCTGCGGAGCCGTCCTGTTGGGCGTGAAGTGGAAGCTCTCTGGCTTGAAGGGCTCACCACACCACGGACATCCCTTCAGTGGCACCGGGGATTTCGTCTTAGGTCTGCTCTGGTACCGCTTCAGCCAGGTCGTCGCGGCGTCCTTGTCGGAAGAATTTCGCGGCTGGATTGTTCGGTGAGGCTGCGCCGCTACCCAGAGTCCAATCTCGATCGGCCATTCGCCAAGCGTCTTCCGGCCATTGTCATCATGGGTCCGCAGGAATTCGAGCGCGCAGACGAGACCAGCGGCGTGAGCAGGCGTAACGTGTAGCGCATGATGACGCTGATGCCCGCACCCAGCACGCCAGATCCGCGGAGCCGCCTCAGCACAATCGCATAGGCGGCAAGTCCAAGATACGCTCTTGCCGCCGCCGGTCGGAAAAAAAGCAGGTCGACGATCTCACGCTCACCACTGTTTCGGTCGGTCACGCCAACGAGATTGAGGAGGACGAAGGCTAGCTGGAACGGCCGCCATGTTGGCGGGTCTACATCGCCCGGCAGCTTCTTCTGGATCACTGCCTCGCGCCGGCGGTTGGCCATCGCCATCGCCGTATTCATCAGGCCGAATGCTTCACGCGCCACCGTATCACGCTTAAGGAGATCTATCCCATCGCGAATCCTGCTGCCGGCGGTGTCAACTTTTTCCAGAAGCGCCTGGCCCGTCTTTAGCCGTCTCGGCGCAAGCCCTGTCATCATTCCTTCCTGACCCCGCCGCCACTCGGCGTAAAGTTCAGGCAGTGAATCCAAGGCTGCACTGACCGCTTCGGCTCCGGAAACGGCAGCCCGAGCGAGAGCCTCCATGCCGAACTCGACGCGCTCCTTGCCGGGACGACACGCTCCACCTCCTGCTGCGGAAGGAAATCGGTCCAAACACGCGTCACGGGGAGCGGATCGTTCGTCGCGTCACGCCGTTCTTGCCAGCCGGCAGATGTGTTGCGACCAACGGCATATTCGCGGACATCGCGATAATGGAGATCGCCCAGCCTAAGTTCGAAATCATCGGACTGGTAGGTGGACAGGTCGCTGCGCGGATAAAATCCATCCGCACATTCGAGCTCGATCCGGGTCTGGAACGCGTAGGCCACGTCCTTGTACGGAGCCTTTGTGCTCCGTCGACGGTTTACCAAGAAGACGGTGATGACGCGCAGACGCTCTTCAGCCCCTTCCGGAGTCTTTTAACGGAGCACACGGTGTGAACGGCGACTTCGATGCCGCCG
The DNA here is from genome assembly GCF_003998955.1 of Mesorhizobium sp. M4B.F.Ca.ET.017.02.2.1. NCBI lineage: Bacteria > Pseudomonadati > Pseudomonadota > Alphaproteobacteria > Hyphomicrobiales > Phyllobacteriaceae > Mesorhizobium > Mesorhizobium sp. M4B.F.Ca.ET.017.02.2.1. The sequence goes on from NZ_RZOF01000041.1 coordinate 5,150, forward strand.
CCCGGCCTGTGAGGCGCAGCGCTTTCCGGCAGCGGGATCCCGGACTGGTTCCGAGTGACGTCGAGGACGATCGCGGCTTCGCCGGAAACCCGAACCCAACGGAGGTTCTCGGGCTTTTCTGGCTTTGGCTTGCCCTTTCCCGACACTTCGGGAATGAGGAGCGCATCGGGCAATGGGGGCTCCGTCTTATAGTTCCCCCATGTTGCGCGCAGCGTGACTTGACTCACCGTTTCCGGAAGAACCACCGTCAACCCTATCGACGACGGAAGAAACCTGTCCCGCGGTGGTTGGTCAGTCGAATCCTTCTCATCGACCTCCTCCTCGACAGCGGAGTCCAGCGTCTCACTGGCGAGAAGGTCGTCGGCGGTTTCTTCGATGGTTTCCTCGCCGTCAGGTATCACAGGCGCAACACCGTCGTAGGCGGGAACGATAAAGCCCCCGACGTACCAGCGATTGCTTCTTGGTCAGGACTTCGCGTGCGAGATCCTGATCAAGGTCAGGATTCGGGCCGACTAGGTCGGATATATCGCGATTTGGACCAGCGAAGCCCCAGTGAGGATCGTGGCTGGCCGTTGATCGGAAACGAATCGGAGGCACCTTCAGGTAACGCACGATGAAGTTCACCATTTCCCTTTCTGATGCAGCTCGTCACACTATTACGCTTGCCACACTGGAAGCCTATGTTCTCGGAGATGGTCGTCCGCGCCGAACAAAGCTGGAAACGCTGGGGTATCTTTGGGGCTTCAGTCGCGAGGACTCGAAAGGAACGACCCATTTCCATGTCGATCTTATGAGTCTCAGCATTTCAGCCAAGCGATCACGGAACAGCGTGAAGCCCAACGATCAGGCTGTCCGCCTGAAGAGCGAACTGATGGATCGATGGGCACCACACTTGACGCTCATCGGTGATTTCCACAGTCATACCTATGAAAATCTTGCCGAGGTACGGGACATTCGTGGATTCGAGTTTTCGGATGCTGACGAAGCATCATTTCTAGACGACGACTTCCTGTGGGAGCGGGCTAACGACCAGCCAATCATGCTGGCAATGACAATCTGCAAGCTGGCGCGGGTCCATGAAAAGCATGCCGCTGAGACCATACGCTCGAACATTGCGCATTTCGACGTGGGTGAATTTCGGTTCTGGTTGAATGCTGCTGTTGGATTCCTAGACGCCTCCGGGTCCAGACGCTGCACTGGGAATCGTCCTTCAAACGTGAAACTCAGAATTGATTCTCGCTTCTACAATTACTCGAGAGACAGGCTCGTTGTTGCTACCCGTGCATTGATTTCCTCGCCTTCTCCCATGGGAGCTTAAGTTTCGTGCGGAAAAACGATTATCAAGAACTCGCCGACGTAAGTGCGGAAATTGGCACGTACAGGCAGGCCTTACGGTTGGAATGATAATGACACCTAGAGCTCATCTTATGACTTGCGAGTCGGTTTCCGATCTAACTACGCGAAATATCAATCGTCACAGCTATGTCCCTGTGGTTCATGACGGTGGTTTCGGGGACTATTCTTTGCAGAACGCTTCTTCGACGCGACACCGCCGAGTGGAAAAATCTCTGAGCGTGTTTCCGCTCCAGAAGAGACGTTGGTTGGAGCCGACGCAAGCATTTCTAGACTTCATCCGAGACGCCGACCAAAGGCCGTGTCGGCTAGGGTCAGGACTTCGGTAACGGGGCCGTCCTCGTCAAGGCAAATTTGATGCAAGAAGGGATCGCCCATCCGGGTGTGCGGAGAGCGTGATTGCATTTGGTTGTGCTATATCGCCTGCTTTCCTGCCGTATGAGGTTCTGCCCGGGTTCATGCTTCGGTCCGTGGTCGGCGCGGCGGCCGCCAACATGATGCTTGTCCAATATGGTTCCGATGCGCCCATCTCATTGGCGTGCTCGCCCGGCGGGGCGGCATCAGTCCAGACCGCGGCGTCATCGGGACCACGTCCCGGGTCGGGGACCTCGCAGGTCTGCGCTCAGGCAGACATCAACACGGAGATTAGCTCATGCATGGATCGGCTCTGGCGCTCCTTCCCAGCGGAAGTTTCTTCCGTCCAGCCACATCCGATGCAGGATCACACCGATCCGACGCGCCAAGGCCACCATGGCCCGCTTGGTGCCGCGCCGTTTCGCGACCCGCGAGGCCCATGTCCGCAACCACGACCCACGGCCCCGGTTCATCATGACGGTTGCGGCCTGGCATAAGGCGCGGCGTAAATGGGCGTCACCGGCTTTGGTGATACCGCCTGTCACGTCGCGCTCGCCGGACTGCTGCCGTGAAGGGGGGAGGCCGACCCACGGGCCGACTTTCTTCGACGACGAGAACCGAGCCGGATCATCCACGGCCGACTTGAAGGTCAATGCGACCACCGCGCCAACGGCCGGCATGGTCATCAGCAAGCGGCAGGTCGGGTCGTCCTGTGCTAGGCTGCGCACATGCCGCTCCAGTCGCGCCAGTTCATGGCGGAGGGTGGCACGGGCGCGAAGCATCGGCTCGGTTGCCGCCACCAGCGTAGTGTTGCTGGCAACCAGTTCCTGAATGCGAGCATCAAACCGTCCTTTGGAGATTGCGCCGACTTTCAAGCCGAAGTTCCGCAATAACCCGCGCAAGGACATTTCCAGAGCGATCACGCCCTGCTGGATGGATTTGCGCGCCCCGAGGAGTGCGCGGATCTCCTGGGCAGACACCGACTTGCAATGGACTGGCCGGAACCAGCCCAAATGTAGCAGCCGGGCAATACCTTCAGCATCGCGCCGGTCTGTCTTGATCGGCATGGCTTTCAGAGCACCCTTCACTTGCCGGGTATCCATCAGAACCACTTCCAGGCCGGCTTCGGTCAGCCCCCGGTGCAGCCATTGCGACAACGGCCCGGCTTCCATCCCGATCATCGCAATTTCGCCCTGTTGCTCCAGCGCGAATTGCGTCAGCGCCGCGGGATCGCTGCCGACCTCAGCCTCCTTCACGATCTTGCCGTGCTCGCTGACAATGCAGACCGCAGTCTTGGCGAGTGAGACATCCAACCCAATGAACAGTTTCATCCCGTAATCCTCCTGTCAGAATCAGATACGGGAGCGTCGGCGGCAACCGGTCAGCATGCAATCGGTAACGGGCAGCGCACGACGCAGGCCCCGTTACAGCATCTCATTGATCCAGAAGATGAACGCTGCAGCGAAGGCGATTGCTGACAAGAATGTGTGCGCGCATCGGTCGTATCGAGTGTGGATGCGTCGCCAGTCCTTGAGGCGGGCGAACATGTTCTCGATCCTGTGGCGCTGCCTGTAGAGCAGCGGATCATAGCTGTGCTGGACACGGTGCTTGGCATGAGGCGGGATGCAGGGTGTGATGCCCTTGCCGATGAGCGCCTCGCGGAAGCCAGTGGAACTGTAGGCCCGATCGGCCAGCAGATGGCGGGCAGGTGGCAGTTCGTCGAGCACGGCAGCGGCGGTTCTGTGATCGTTGGCCTGGCCTTCGCTCAGGTGCAGCAGCAACGGACGTCCCTGGTCGTCGCAAACCACCTGCAGCTTGGTGGTCAGACCGCCTCTGGTCCGTCCGATACATCGGGGTAGAGCCCCTTTTTGAGCAGGCTGGCTGCCGTGCGATGCGCCTTGAGATGGGTGGCATCGATCATCAGCTTGTCTGTGCCGCCGCCCCGGGCCGAGAGTTCGGCCAGAATGCGGTTGAACACACCCAGCCGGCTCCAGCGAATGAACCGGTTGTAGATCGTCTTGTGCGGACCATAGGCGGCCGGCACATCCCGCCAGCGCAGCCCGTTACGGATCACGAACAGAATCCCGCTCAGCACCCGTCGGTCATCGACCCGAGGTACCCCGTGCGAGCGTGGAAAGAATGGCTCGATCCGCCGCATCTGCGTCGGCGACAGCAGTAACAAATCACCCATGGTGGCCACCTCCAGCCACCTTGAATCATCATCGCTCCTTCAACTCAACAATTTAATGGGTCCTGACCCTAGTTGTTTCCTCACGCCAGATCGAAGGTCTCGTCAGCATTTCAGCATGCAGAAATTGCCAGTGCGAGCAGCCCTCTTTGCTCTCGTGACAGCATTCGAGATGTCCATGGCGGATGCGATAGGGAGACGCTTCGAAACGCCGGGCCGCTGGCTGGAGAAGCTTAGCGCCGAAAGAAGAAAGAAGATTTCTCAAGTGATCGCCGATGCGAAGAGTGATGATGGATTTGTGGACGAGATCCTATTCACTCAGTTCTGCGACAAATCTGATATTGTTCGAAAAGGAATAGAGCTCCCCCGGAGCGCGACATCGGCCGCCGACGTGTTCCGGCGAGCTGAGAAACTTAGAAATGCTGTTGCGCATGAAATGACTGTGCCTGGCTCCTTCCGCCGCGAAAAATATCGCAGTGTTGGTCAGAGATATGATGATTTTGAAAAGGGAGATTGATGGATAGAAGGCTTGCTCTGCGCAGTTGCCTTTTTGGTGCGTTGGGAGACGAAACGGAGACTGTGCAGGACCCTCCATTAAGCGCTCGAGGTTGCGCGCGTACTCATCTTCCAGTTCGACGCCGGCCTCTTGGAGAATGGCTACTTCTTCTCTGGTTAGAAGCCAGTCAGGCGACTCTACAGGGGGCACGTCGGCGGTGCCTTCGCCTAATAAATCCTCGTCCTCCGCAGCCTGCTGTGCGGCTGCCAATGCTGCCTGGATAGTCAGCGTCGCGTCGAAGACCGTGTCCCTCTCGGTGATTTCGAACTCGTGGCCACGCTCGGTTTGATACTTACGACCAAGAAAGCGATCCCGCAGTTCAGCGAACTGCCAATGCATGTCCTCTCGGCCAGCGTGATGTTTTTCGATGCCCTCGGGTTTGAAGTAGCAGACCATTTGCTCGACACCGCCTTGATGATGCCCCGGCGACGTGGCCAGGCGACTAGGAATGGGTGTTGATGTCCTGCTCAATCTGCCGTGCTGATTCCAGAATGTCATCGAAACTCGGCGGAGTGCCGAAGATCATGGCCGCCGTATTGGCATAGTCGCGCGTGAGCGCGTCCACCATCTTTGGAGCGGGCGCGATCGCGAAGCTGCCCGGGACTGCTGAGGCGAGGTCATAGTCGGGACGGTCGAAAAACATTCGTGCGTGCCGCACGCAGTCGGCGCCAAGATCGAGATCGCCGAGCGCGGCCTTTCCGGTCTCGGATCCGAGAAGACAGTGCATGTATGGACAGCCTCCGCGTGGCAAGGGCTTTCTGACATTGATGACAGGTTGGTCGGGTGCAGGCATGTATTCGGCCTTTGAGTGCGGCCTGTTCATGCCGCTGGCCTTGAAGTCCGCGGATCGGATCCCAGACAGGTCAACGCGCTTTTTGAGCGGCACCCACTGAGCGGGTTTTTCCGATCCCGGTTCGACCGTCGGTCATCACACCATCAGCACCTCACCAACCTCTGTGCATCCTCTGCGACTACGTCACTACGCCGGTGAATCCGCGAAGCGCTTGCCCGTAGTCATCAGCGCCCAGACGATCCGGGCCATCTTGTTTGCCAAGGCCACCGCAACGACGTTGTACGGCTTTTTCGCCAGAAGCTCGGCAGCCCAGCGAGTGGGTGCCGCTTTGCCCTTACGACAGAAGCGAAGCACGGCATGGGCTCCCACAACAAGAAGGCGACGGATGTAGGGATCGCCTTGCTTGCTGATCCGCCCGAGCCGATCCTTTCCTCCGGATGAGTTCTGTCGCGGCACCAGGCCAAGCCAAGCCGCGAGTTGCCGGCCGGATTTGAACAGGGAAGCATCTGTCACGGTCGCAACGATTGCGCTGGCGGTGATCGGACCGATGCCGGGGATCGTTTCGAGGCGACGGCTCAACTCGTGCGAACGATGCCAGATGTGAATCTGTCGGTCCAGCTCACCGACCTTCTCGTGCACCTCACGCAATTGCTGTAGGGCCGATCGGGCAAGCGGGGGAATGAGGTCGTGCCCCTCGTCCTCAACCAACGCGACGAGCATGCTCAGCCCTGTAGCACCCTATCGGCAGCCGTGTGGTGGCCATAGTCGGCGATCGGTTCGTTGCGATACCAGTAGATCGCCTTGTCGACGTCGCCGGTGAGCTCCGTCGCGGCCGAGATCACTTGTACCATCTCGCGCATCCGGCCCTGCAGGCGTTCCGATGAGGGATTGCGGAGCGTGTTGCGATGAACCCCGGTCAACTGTGCCAGATTGGCCACCTTCACGCCCAGCGCCTGCGACAGGCGCTTCGGCGAGATATAAGGCGTGCGCGGCTCCTGAAGGCTATCGACAAAGCCTGAGACCGCCTTGGAGTGTGCGAGCTGTGCGTAGGTTATGACAAATTACGACCTCTCATACGCACAATATATTAACATTCGAATGCATAGCAAGTGGACACGAATTATATGACTTGGTTTAACGGCACTCTGCAATTCGTCAGGCTAAGGGGCAGCATAAGGCCCGGGAGCGGACGGCAGGGGACGGGCGGATTGGTTCCGATAGCGGACCTTCTCTAGTGCGGGTGTCAAGGTGGAAGTAGCGCGTCGACAAGGCGTTCGATCGTTTCCGCTACGCCGTCGTCGACTAGTGTTTGCCGGATCGCCCGCCGCTTGGCGGTGAAGTGCGCGCTGTCGGGTAGTTCGATGCGGGCGGCGATTCCGGCAGCGTGCAGCGCCGCCGCGGCAAGGTCCACGTGCAGTGCCTCGGAAGCGTCGAATTCAGGGATAGGCAGCGTCCAGACGAGATTGTCGAAGTCACGCGGATCTCGCTGTCCGACTGGCTGAAGGTCCTTTACGCGATCAAGCACAATACTCGTGTTCAGGACGGCAGCAACGTACGCGGCTTCTTCGAGTGAGTTGGCGGCCGACCAATAGGCCTTGTGGTCGATAATCACATCGTCGTCCTCTAGCCAGCACGCGCTCAATCGCGTTCCAGCTTTGGTGTAGAGAACTCGAATCGGCGATCTCGCCGCCTGCGCCACCAGTTTTTGAAGGTGGTTTAGCGACCGCGTCAGCGTCATACGAGGCGCGCCGTCTACCCCCTTGTTGCTATGCTCGTTCCACTTCGTTTCGGCATCGCGCAACCACGCCGCAAGGCCACGATGGCCTCGTGCGTCAGCGCTTGCCGCCGTGAGGATTGCACCGCTCTCCATCGGAACCACGCCCGTCACGAGGTCGAGGACCCGATAAGGTGCGACGGACTCTCCCAGCGCAATTCGACGCACGAATATGCGTTCGACCGGGCCCTCGGGAGGCTCGACGCCGGTCCACGGCCGCTTGTCGAGACTACCAACACGGCCGCGCAGGCGCGGCGCATCGCGGCGGCTTTGCAGGCGTCCGGCTGCGGCATACTCCACGAGAACAAAGCGCCTTGGAAAGAGGCTTGCACCATTACGGAAGCGTGTCCGATATGGAGATGCAGCAAGTAGCGTTCTCGGCCTTGGCCAAGCCGCGCGCATATGCGCGAGCACCTCGGCCGCCTCGGCCTCGCTGGCATCACGCCGTGGAAGCACACCTACCCAGCGATCGAATTCCGCCGGCGGCGGCCCGGCACGGTCACGCTCACCGAACAGCACACAGGTGCTCGTCGTGCTGCTGCCGGATTGCGCACCGAAGATCGGCCACACCCGCTCCAGACCCCAACCGCCGATGATCGCTACCCGCACGCGCTCCATGCCCCCGTCGCGCATTCCGGCGAACACGGGAGCGTTGAGCGCGGCATAGGGCAGAACGAGCGCCAGCACGCCGCCGTCGCGCAGGTAGCGTTCCGCGCCGCGCGCCCAAAACAGCGCACACATGTCCTGTTGTGTGGCCAGACTGCCACCGACCCAGAGATTGTAGCTCCGCAGCGCCTCGCGCAGCCGGTCCTTCATGTCCGCGCTCAGGTGGCGATAAACGATCCAGGGCGGATTGCCGATCAGGACGTCAGCCCGGTGATCGGGATGCGACAGCCACACTGGGCGCAGCAAGTTGCGCAGAATGAAAGTCCAGATGTGGTTGCGGCCGTCAAGATAGAGTTCCTTGAGCTGCGCGAACGTTTGGCCGAGCATGGCCGCGTCCTCGGTGGTCGCGCCGGCGAGAGCGATGGCATGGCGAATGGCCTCCGGCTCGGCGAGCGTGTCGAGCCCGCGGTTGAGCTCGTCGAGCGCACGCTCGAACAGATGTTGGTCGCTCGCCAAGCCGGCGGGGATGCGCAGGGGCGGATCGTTGGGCGGCACGTCGACCAGCACTTCGGCCGATGCGCCCAGCGGTCGCAGGTTCCACTGCATCGAGTCGCCCATATAAACCGGCACGCTGAGCGTGGGCGGCCGATCCTGTACCAAATCGCCGAGTGCCAGCAGCCACGTGACGCGCGCGAGCGCGACCGCGACAGGGTGCACGTCGATCCCGAACACGCGATCGGCACAAGTCTCGACGATCTCGGCTGGTGGCACCCCAGCCTGCCGACCGGCTTCGATCAGGCGGCGAAGCGCATGGAACAGAAAGGTCCCAGAGCCACAGGACGGATCGAGCACCCGCTGTTCCAGCGGGCGAGGAATAGCCGCCGTGACCACCCGCGCGGCCAACCAGTCGGGGGTGTAGTATTCACCGAGGTCGTGGCGCTCGTCGGGGTCGATCAGGCTCTCGTAGAGACTCTTGAGCACGTCGACCTTGACATCGCGCAGGCGAAAACGAATCGTTTCGGCGGCAAGCGAACGCACCAGGTCATCGCCGCCCGTTGCGAGTAGGGGCCAGTCGAAGAAGTCAGCCTCGACGGCGCCGACAATACCCTCATTCGCCAGCAACCGGCCCGACAGCATCTCCGCCGGATCGCCAATTTCCAGATCGAGGACGCGCGCCGCGATCGCCTTCACGAGGATAGTCAGGTAGGTGTGTTGGAGGAACAGCGCATCACTGCCCACGTCATCGCCGTATACCTGGCGCAGCAACCCATCCCACAGGTTCCGCTTCAACCGCACTTCGGGATGGTCGCCGACCTCGGACCACAGGCGCTGCAGTTGCGCGTGCGCGCGGCCGAAGGCAAGGCTGTATCGACCGAACGCGAGCGCGACAGCGATCGGTGTCGGCATCACCTCGGGAACGGGCGAGAGCAGCGGCTCGAGCCAGGTCAGCAACCGTTCGGGGTGGTCGACGTCGACGTCATAGCGGCCGATGCTCGTGAGCCTGCCGAGATCCAGCGTGTAAGCGAGCAGCGTCGCGCCGTCGGTGGCAAGACCGACGGTGGTACGGCCAGGTGCGCTGCCGCGGCTTGCATCGGCCAGATAGTCGGGCATACGGGCGACGACATCACGCTCTTCGCGCCGTAGATCGCTCTTCAGCTCGATCACGGTGGCGCCCCACGCCACGTCGATCCGCCCACTGTTGTCGACAAGGTAGCGCTCGTGCTCTAACTCGCTGAACGCGGCGCCGAAGCCTTCTCGCAGCAGTTCCGTGATCAGGCCCCGCAACGCCTCGTGTCGTGGCCGGGAAGCCATCGATCGGACGATGTCGGGCAGACGATCTCCGCGCCAACTGTTTGCCACTTTCCCCTCCCGCTTGAGGCTGTACCGTTGCCGCCGCATGCGCGAGAGCATAAGTTGCCACCATGAGATTCGCTCAAGCAGACTTGTTCGCGCAAGACGACGCCGAACGCAACACGCTATCGCAATCAGAGCGGGTAGCGATCCGATCGCGTCTGGAAACGACACTGGCCAAGCTCGAAGCCACGGCAATCTTCCCTTGGCGCGATCCGCTGGACGCCGTGCACGAGGAGAACCGCTTCCAACGCGACAGCGAAATGCTCGGTGAGGAGGGCGTTCTTCTGTGGCACCGGTTCGACACAGAGATGGACCGGCTCCACGCGACGCGGTTCTCTTCCGACCTCCGCTCCGCTGGATCGACGAATTGACCAGTAGTTTGTCAAGTGCTTGGAAGTCGACCAGAGCCAAAATGAGGCGCAAAGTTACTACGCAAGCTTTGCCTGAAATGGGCCGCTGGGCTCAAATGTCTTTAGTCCGCCCCCAATTTAGCCAGCCAATCCCTATTAATGGCGAGCCCCAGCTCAGCCTCGCTGTGAGGGCACGTCGCTGATGACAGGCGTACGGGAGTCTCCGGTGCGACCGGAGATGAACGTAACTAACGGGTAATCGAGCTGCCGGTCGATACGTACCGCCGGACCGTCCTGCAAGGTCCGACCAATCCCATCAGCTGTCATGAGCTCATGAGGTTCAGATAGCCGGCGGAAGGTTTCGTCCCCGTACCTTTCGCGAGGCCTGGCAGGGGCGCTACGAACATATCGCTCTCTCAGGAAGGCAGAGACCGTATCAGGTGTCGGAACCGTCTCGCTCCGAACCGTGCTCCGAGGACAAAGTAGTGCCTCGAGGCAAAAGAAATGAGGCCGCAGATGGACAGACGCTTGTTAAGCGCTCCCGTTTTCGGCGTCCCACTGGCACCAGCGAGCTTCGCCTCCAGTTCGGCGGCGATGTCGCTCGCAAAGGCTAGGTTCGCCCCGCTGACAGAGGGGACCAGCCCCCTGAAGTTAGGGTCCATCGTCACACTCGCATGATTGTAGAAGAGGTAAAGTGGGACCCACGGCGGGGGCGTGTCCCGCAGGGTGCGGAATTGATAGTCATGCTTGGGCGAGGGCCTATGCAGCAGCTCGCTGTAGGAGCGGTTCTTGTTTTGGACCACGGCGGCGTTTAGGCGCTTGGCTTGGATCCGCACCCAAAGGTCGCGACCCTCAGACACGTTCCAGAACCGCAGATCAAGATCACCCCCGGTGTCCTTTTCGATCGGGTAGGAGATGACGAGCTCTGGACCGGCGAACGCGGCCAGCGCGCCCGTGAGGATGTCGGTCATGGTTTCTTCCCGGAACCTACCGCGCTTGAGGTTGGTCTCGCGGTCGAGCAGTCCCCCGATCACAAGAGGTAGCCGTGTTGCCAGGTCGCAAAGTGTTGCCAACGTTGTAATCCTACGATGACTATTGCCGCTCCGCGAATTCCATAATCACCTACACTCAGCGCAGGGAGTTAGCGTGTGGTTTCAAGCGAGCGGTAATGAACGGGGTCGTGGTTCCGCACGGCATCTAGGATCAGCGTGACGATCGCCTGCGCCTCGCTCATGTCTGGCAAGCGCGAATGACGGCCTATCCGAGCTACAGGCTTCGGCATGGCGCGCTCATGCGCAGCGGCGAGAAGTGCCTCACCTTGCACCTTCCATTTCACTTGCCAGCGACGGACCGCCGCCTCTGGACTCGCCGCATCCCAGTCCGTGCGCTGCCGAACGATGCGCGTCATGGCTGTGGTATACTTCAGGCCAGGCGTCTTCACCATGAGATCTGCAACCATGGTCAGGAAGACTGTATCGTTCTTGCCTGTGCCGCGAGGGCGGCCGCGGGAACGCTCGTCAGTCATCGGGGCGTCCTTTCCGAAGATGACGATGATGCCTTAGGATAAGTAATTCGACAGCCTGATCCTACTGAGAAGAATTGGCATTTCGACCTTTTTAGCGTCGGAAATTCACGTCACGAAGTCCATCAACGAGGATAATTCGATTTGGATGGATTTTTCCTCGCTCCGTGACTATCGCAGGGGATCTGCCCTGCGGCCGGGGGTTCCATCAATACGGTCGGGCTCAAGATCGCGCGGCAGAAACGGCTGTGGGGATACGGTCAGGAGTGAGCGAGATGAAACTACCCCTGTAATGACGTATGGAAGGGCCGACACCCTCGAAGAGCGGCTTGGGCTGACGCCCATGGTCAGCCAGCGTATCGCGGCGATCATCATCTTCGCCGCCGCCATCGAACATCACCTGGAGCGGGCACTGTGGAAGCTCGAGGGCGCCAATCCAACGGGCATTCGACCCGAGACCGACGCGAAGATGATCTCTGATTTGATCGGATGCTTGAAACATTCGCCTCAACCCTGCCAGCAGGAGAGGAGCGCACCCCTGCTTGAGACATGGTGCAATGCAGCCCGTCTCGCGTTTGCGATCAGGAATGACATCGCTCATGGCGTGCCCACCAATTTGGGAGACACGCTGACATTCATGAACAATCCTCGCTGGCATGGCGAGAAGCGAAAGAGACCAGTCAGCGACTATTGGGCCGGACGATCACTCTCTTGATCTCGTTCGTCACGTCTTCGCCGTTCTTCTGCGCGTCATTGTTGGCGTTTCGGCAGAGAAAGTGACGTTGGCCGGCCTTACTAAACCGTCTTTGCTACGTGCCTTGCGCGACTCGAATTCGATTCTGAGCGAAATGGCCTGTAAAGACTACAATCCGACCTTCGAGAAATACTAAATCGGCAGCGGGGCTTCATACCGCTTGCAGGTTAAGCCCCGCGTTCAGATCGGCGATATATCGCGCACACAGCTCTTTGATGGTGATTGCTTTGTAGTCGAGTTCACGCTCGTCGGCAGGATTGTCGCCTTGAGCGACACGGCCGAACTGGACATTCGCTTCCGGTCGTGCCGTCTCGGGCGTCCAATCCCGTGGAGGCCGATGGTGTAGCGAGGCGAGCGGCCGGCTGCCCTGTATTGATGACATAGCTGCGTTTGCCGGATGCGAACACACGAAGGCCGAAACCGAGCAGCTCCTCATCCCAGATGACGTAGTCCTTTTCGCGGACCTGGGCGGCGTCGACAACCCTTTTGGTGATCTTAGTCATGACGTTCTCTCCAACCAGCACCGATCTCTCGCGTAAGCAACCACGTAAGCACGAGGGCGGAAGTCGGAGCGCAGTTTCGGATTCGAGCGTCGCTCGGCATTTCAAGTTGCCTAAAAGTTTCTAAGAGATAGGGTGCGCCAAAGAAATCAGGGGTCCATTCTGGACACATAGGTTACGGTTTATACCGGAGACATGGTGAAGTGCACCCATCTCTCGGGAAGGGCACAGTCGCTTAGATGGGTTTTCGAGCAAAGCTGCCACTTGGTCCCACACCAAGTTCCCGCACAGCGCCAAAATGCTGCTAGAAGCTGGTGACTTCCATGAAAGGGACTTTCAGGGCGGCACAGAGGCTTCTCATCGACGAGGAGTGGAGTCCGTTGTCGCCGGATACCAAATGGCATGGCGGCTTAGCGCCATTTTGCGCACAATGGACGAGAGCTATGAAGGGGACCTTTTCGTTTGCGGCCGCGTTTAACCGATGCCCTGAGGTCATAAAGATTTCGTTGAGTGCGCAAGCGGCCACGTATACGTCGGAATCGAGTTCGACAATTTCGATGTCCGACTCCGATATCTCATCGGCCAAGCTCTTGTCGAAGATACGAACCTGGTCGAAAACCTCTTTGGGTACCGCAATGCGTTCGACTTTCGCTCGTTGGAACAGAGCGGCTTTCAGGTTTCCGCCAGCTTCGCTAAAATAGAGGCATGCCTCTAGATCAAGCACAAAGTTGATGCCGCTATAGGCCATGCTGTTATGGCCCCAGCCGGTTAACACCGATGGCGGCGATCTGCTTTATCGTACTTGGCTTCAGATTGGTGAGCCGGTACGCATCGAACTGAGAGATTGCCTTCCTGTCGACCGCGGCGGTGAGCATGTTAGGCAGAAGATATCCGAACCTGGCAATCTGCGAGCTAATTCCACCGCCCCCGCTGTTTTCCTCACCTTCGTCTTCTTCTTCGATCATGGGGACTTCAGACGGCAGGGTCGCAGACCACGCAGCGTAAAAGCCTTTGCTCAAGCCCAAATCAGAGACGCGTAAGGCGCTCGCCTGCTTACTGGCGCCAAATCGTCTGGAAAGGAGATCAACGACGGCCCTAGCACCCCTTCCCGCGACGCTTTTATAGGCTTGGGAAAATTCCTCCGCAGGCATCATGACCGAGGCAGTCACCGAGTTGCAGAATCTTTCAACCTGGTTGTTGAGAATGGCGGGGTCTGAAACTCCCGTTTTGCCAAGGAGCACATGCACCACTTCATGCATCAGTGTGAACAGCTTGGTAGCGGGCCGCTGCCCGGTTGTATTCACGAAGATGATGGGAAAGTCACCGGTAGGAGAGTAACAAAACCCACGGAACGGGTCCGCTACCCTATCGCAGAGCACGATGATGCCTTTCCGCTCTAGCGATACACGCGTCTCCCTGAACGTTAGGGTAGGATCCACCGATCCATCGACGCGCTGGACGGGGACATAGAGCGATTTCAATAGCTTTCGCGCGGTCGACTGCTGATGGATGGTCACGCTATTTGTATTGGCGAACCTGGCGCAGTCTTCGAACGCTCGGTCCGCCAGGTAGGCGGCGATAGAACGAGCACGCGCGATTCGCGTTAGTCCTGCCGATGTAAGAACCGCTGGCCTATTATTGGCGGCGCGAAAATCAGGCATATTGGCGTCGATTTCTACGTCTTTGGCGAACAGGAACTGGACCGGTACAGCCAGAGCGGAGGAAAGTGAAAACGCCACTCGCTTGCTGACGTCGGTTGGGGTTGTTTCCATTTCAGTCAAGAAATCTGGTCGGATATTCGCCTCAATCGCGACCGCTTCAATTGACAATCGTCGCGCGCGGCGGATGCTTTCCACTGCCGAAGGTCGGGGGGTAAGTTTCAATGGCATCTCAGTCGCTCGCAACAGAGTGTTTTCGTCTGAATGAGTTTTCCGGACTGCTTCAACTAGCGTTCGGATTGAATTTGGCGCTGTCGATTTTTAGAGAGCTGGCAATCGTTCCTCGAGGACCGCTTGCACGCCAGATCGCGGCAATCGAAACGTTAATCGGAACAAGAAAGGTGAGAAACCCCTCATCAGCCGGCAGCCTTCGGGCACGTTTGGAATCGGCAAAGCGAGAGATCGTCATCAATGACGATAGTTTGGCCACTTGGGTAACATGCTGCGCGGCCGTCACATCCTTGTTCGGGCTAGCGGCCCTGTATTGGTCGTTCTACGCTGCCGTGGACCAGTCTTGCATGGGCGAGCAGCTCGCTCTCTTTACGACCATTGTGCATTTCGTTCCCCTCCCATTGGCTATTCTAATCCTCTACGCCAGAGCCCATTTTGTCTATAAAGACGTTTGGCAAAAGTGCAATTTGCTTAAGCAAGATGCACTCGCATAACAATTGGCTGCTCTAACACAGCGTCTCGCAAGGCGATCGGCCAAGGAAGCTTGCGAACCGCCCGACATCGCGGACGTAGTTGCGCTGCGCCTCCTGGCTGAACCGGCGCATGGTCATGTCGTCAATCAACCATTGGCGCGGCGGGCTGATCGGTGCATCGAGAACAGGGTGGGGGTGGTCAGGCTTCTTGTTGACGAAGCCTGTGATGCTCTGCCCCGCCGAACGACGCTCAATGCGGGCGCGGCAACCGGATCGTGACCTCTACCTTACCACGCGCGTCCATCCCGCGCAGCGGGTTGTTCTCCGACCTATTGCGGTGATTGTCGCTGTTCGGCCACAGCTCCGGTTCTTCCACTTAGGTGATGATCACGTTTCGCAGGAGCTAGTGTCGTTACGACGCGCTTGAAGTTCCTTCACTAACGTTCCTCGCAATAACGCTAAGCGCCTGATCATATCCACGATCTTGATATAATCTTCGAGGACGTCGCCGGATCGAGACTGTCGGTTGCCCCAGCACCACTAAGGCCGCCCCTGGTGATACCGCCGCGGACAGGCCCCTGCGCGCGCGCAGCGCTGGCGAGGATCGAATTGGCGAACGTCGCTGAAACGCCGAGCGCCGTCGCACGGCCGAGAAATTCACGTCGGCTCAGGCGGCCCGCAGCGACGTAACGGCTAAGATATTCGAGTTCTTGCGACATGAAATGTTCCTCCTCCCATTCATTGTTTCGTGCTAATGTCAGCGCTTTATCAAGCTCAGCGGAAGCGAGCGGCCAAAGAATCTCTATTTAAATGGTAGTGGTCAAATACCGATTGTCGTCCCACATCATCTCGTTTCAAGATCGTTCACACGCAGGGCGGATCTGGTTCCGAGATGCGCGACAATCGATACTGACGAAATGACGTGTGATCGAACTACCTGATCGAAATTGTGGCCCGTGCTATCTGGCTACTTCCGCTCCAATCTGAGTCTGCGCGATGTCAGGGAAATGCTGCTCGATCGCGGGATTGTCGTTCCCCACGAGACCATCCTCCGATGGTGCCGATGCACTGCCTGATTATGCCCGCCGCATACGCCGAAGGCGCAAACGAAAACGATGTCTGGCACCTCGATGAAGTCGTGGTGCGCATCAACGGTCAGAAATCCTGGGTGTGGAGAGCGGTTGATCAGGACGGATATGTGCTCGACGAGATCGTCCAACGCGCCGCAACGCTGCGAAGTCGGTAGCTTCGGCCGAGATAGAAGATACTTTCGTTGCACTGCGCCTGAGCTCAAACCACTCACCGTCAAATCGTAACGGCGCACGCGCTTGTCCACGATCTCCGAAGGCTGCTCTACATTTTCAGCGATGGTTCATGGACGAAGGGGCTGCATGGCTCCGATCACGATCGGCCGAGCTTGAACGACTAAGCGGGCAGACAATCATCTAAGGTGATTGTGAGGGACCTTGGATTCCGCTGGGGTTCGTGCGGCAAGCATAGGACACTCTACTTTAACTGGCGACTTCTACAGCTGCCGGTACAGGTTATCGACTACGTGGTGCTACACGAACAGGTTCACCTGCTGCATCACAACCACTCCAAGCAATTCTGGAAAGCGATGGACAGCGTGCTTCCAGACTGGCTTGTTCGTAAGCAAGAATTGGAACGCGATTGGGTAGGTTTGCGCGTTTCGCTTTGGCGACTCCGTCGGAGGCCCCCGCTGGCGAAGGGATTGCCTCCACGAGTAAGGTGTCGCGGCGATGAGTTGCCGCAGGTCAAGCTCAGCGAAGCCGATCGACAGTAATGCCCCCGACAGTCGGGGATATTCCCACGTGTCAGCGCTCGCCGCCTCAACTGCATTCCGTGTATTCGAAGGCTGAAAGCACGATGCCGATCCCTGACTACCAATCGCTCATGCTCCCGGTTCTTGAGGTCTCTTCGAAGGACGAAACCTCCGCCCACTAGCCGAGGCCGAGATTGCTGCACGGTTTGGTCTCACCGCTGAAGAGCGTGAGCAGCTGTTGCCGAGCGGCAAGCAGCACGTGCTACACAACCGTATCCACTGGGCGAAATTCTACATGAGCAAAGCGGGACTGCTCGCCTCTCCCGCACGAGGGCGGTTCGTTGCCACCGAAGCAGGTCTGTCATTGCTCACCAGCGGCCCTGACCGCATCGACGTGAAGCTGCTATTGAAACACCCAGAGTTTAGGAAGTTTTACAAGGGCAACGGCTCCGATGATAGTGCAGGGGAGACGCCATCCGACGTCGCGACGGAGGCGACGCCGGAAGAGCAGATCGAAAGTGCCTATCAGGCGGTACTAACCGCTTTGCGGGCAGACATTTTGGACAGGATAGGCCAAAACAGCCCGGCCTTCTTTGAGCGGCTCATTGTCGATCTACTTGTCGCCATGGGTTATGGCGGATCGCATAAGAACGCAGCCGCCCAGCTTGGGCGCTCGGGCGACGGCGGGGTTGATGGCGTAATCAACGAGGATCGGCTCGGTCTCGATCGGTGTATGTTCAAGCGAAGCGTTATGCTGTCGCAAACGCTATTGGGCGACCTGATGTTCAAGGATTCGTCGGCAGTCTGGTAGGGCTAGGAGCGACGAAGGGTGTTTTCGTGACCACCTCGACATTCAGCCCACATGCCCACGAATTCGTGAAGCACCTGTCTCAACGCGTCATTCTGCTCGATGGGCGCCAACTTGCCGACTTGATGTTCGAGCATGGCGTCGGAGTTCGTGTCCGTCGAGCCATTGAGCTACCGGACGCGCCTTTTGCTGACGCACCGGCGCAATCTGAAGGCCGAAGTTCCTCGACCTGGAGAACGCCATCCGCCACTCGCTGAAGTCGTTCGGCATCCGCCTTAGGCAAGGTCGGACGTGGCGCCTTCGAACGCGCGGTACGCCAGGCGGTGGCGGACAATCCGTTGTCGGCCGAGCTGATGGACGCCATGCTGACGGCGCGCGCGGCGCTGTGGCGACAGTACTGCCGGCTGCATGATCTCGTCGTGAGGATCGTCGCGCACAGCGAGCCGTGCCGGCGCTTCATGGCTATTCCCGACGTGGTCGGGTGACGGCGCTCTCCTTCATGACGGCGATCGACGATCCCACGCGCTTTCACCGCTCGCGCGACGTCGCCGCTTACTTCGGGCTGACGTCGCGGCGCTGGCAGTCCGGTTCAACGATCGACATTCAGGGACGGATCTCCAAGGCCGGCGACGCGGACGTGCGGCGCGCGCTCTACGAGGCGGCGTCAGGACTGATGACGCGCTTCAAGGGCAGGGACAAGGTCAAGAGCTGGGGCCGGGACATCGCCAAACGCTCCTGCCACCGCAAGGCCTGCGTTGCGGTGGCGCGCAAGCTGGCGGTGATCATACACGCCATGTGGAGCGATGGACGTTTACGTCGGCGATGCGGCCGCGAGCGAGGCCGATGCCACGCGGCGCGCCCATGTCAAGGACCGCAAGCTGCTGGGAGCGCATCGATGAGCGGTGCGGCGGCAGATAAAACGCATGGCGCCGGCGCGCTGACGGACCCCATCTGAGCAAGGAGATCCGCTCCGGCGGATGAGCACCGATGCAAACCAGGAACGACTGAACCACGTTATCCTGCCTGCCGCCGCGCCGACAATGAGACAGCCGGACCGCGCTCGATTTCGATGCTCCGTCCGTCCGATGGAAGAGTGCGTCACGACGGTTCGAGCGCTGCGTTCATCCCCGGCGTCGGTCCGGTGACGGCGCTTTCGTTCATGAACGGCGATGGACGATCCCACGCGGTTCCGCCGCTCGCGCGACGTCGCGGCCTACTTCGGGCTGAGGTCGCGACGCCGGCAGTCGGGCACCTCGATCGACGTTCAGGGCCGCATCTCGAAGGCAGGCGACGTCGACGTGCGGCGCGCGCTCTATGAGGCGGCGTCTGATGATGCGCTTCAAGGGCAAGGACAAGGTCAAGAGCTGGGGCCAGGACTCGCCAAACGCTCCTGCACTGCAAGGCCGCCGGGCCAAGAGCCAGAACTGTCCAACAGGCTGATTGACGTGCACAAGACAGCATACGCGTCCTTCGGCGAAAGCCTCGCACGAAATACGTGGTGAGGCCCGACGCAACCGGTCGGTGCCAGTCGTCGGCTCTTGTGGGGTGAAGGCTCTGAAACGATAATTTTCCGTTCGCATCGACGGGAGAAGCGAGTGTGGACCACCAGCGGTCACCGCTGCCCCGCGCCAATGGTCGGTCTGCCGGGGCACCGAGTTATAATGGAGATAATCTTCTTTTGTATCTAGGTCGATGATGATATCCGTCATGCCTGCCAAAATGAGTCGGCGCTGGGCACAGCGTGACGACCCTATTCTGGCGGGCCGAGGCGGCTGCCCCAGCACCTAGCAGCGAGAAAACACACGCAAGGAGAACTCCATTGCCTTCTTCAGAGACCAGAGCGCAGACACTCGGCCCTAGCATGATTTGGCGGAACTGGGTGAGCAATCAGGTTTGTCGGGTGAAGCATTTCGAAATGCCAAGTTCGGACGATGACGTCTGCAGAACGATCAAGACAGCAGCTTCAACCAATCTGCGCGTCCGCGTAGTGGGTACGGGGCACTCTTATACGCCGATTGTCCCCACGGACGGAGTTCTAATCTCCGCGGAGCGTCTAACAGGGATCGAAAATATCGACCCAACCAACGGCAGCGTAACCCTCCGCGGCGGAACGCGGATTTGTGACGTTGGCCTTGAACTGCGTTCTGCTGGTTGGGCATTGCCCAACCAGGGCGATATCGATCTGCAGACGATGAGCGGGGCCGTATCGACGGGTACGCATGGCAGCGGCGATAGTTTGCAATGCTTAGCGGGCCCGATAATTGGAATGCGGATAGCGATGGGCGATGGATCCATCGCCAATTTCGATGCTTCGCAAGACATCGATGTCCTCAACGCTGCGAAAGTTTGTCTCGGAATGCTTGGCGTGGTGCTTTCCGTCACGATGAAGCTTGTTCCTGCTTTTGATCTTCATGACAAAATATGGCGTGAGGATTTTGAAGAATGCATGAATCATTTGGATCAGCTATGTCAGGAAAACCGGAGCCTCCGCGTGTTCTGGTGCCCGACCGAACACTCGGCATCGTTATACAGCCTGCCCGACACGTCTGGCATTGGTCGTACGCGCAGTAAAGCTGATGTCTGCGAAATCAGAACGCTGAACGTCACAACTCAGCCGTCAGCAGCTGTCGAAGCACAGGCCGGCGAGAGAATAGGGCCCAGCTATCGGATATTTCCGGGTTCAATTCCGATGCCGAACCATAACGAATGCGAATACTCGGTGCCCTACGAGGACGGTCCGGCGGTATTGCGTGAAATACGCAAGCTGATCCAGACGAAGCATCCGTCGCAGATATTCCCGGTTGAGTATAGAACCGTGGCGGCTGACGATATTTGGTTGAGTCCATACTTTGAGCGGAAGACCGCAATGATATCGGTGTCCGGCGCAGCAGGAGAGGACTACTGGGATTTCATCCGCGATTGCGAGACAATCTTTTCCTGGGTAAAAGGTCGTCCGCACTGGGGCAAACTTCACAGCCTGGGCCGGTCCGAGATCGAAGCCTTGTACCCAAGATACGGGGATTTTATTTCTCAAAGGGCTCGCTTCGACCCGGACGGTCGCTTCCTGAACGACTACCTGCGCGAACGTTTCGGCTAAAAGCTTTTATCTATGGTGGCTTCTGCGGTTCGCTGCATAGCCGCCTGGAACTTGCTGCCATCTTTAGCGATCATGTTGGCGAGGATGTCGATGATCAAATATTGTCCAGCGACCCTGGAGAATGCTCCTCGCGTGATGGGCGTGTCTGTTGAGGATGCTCCCAGTACAGCGTCCGCGTTGGCAGCGATCGGACTGCGTATATGACAGGTGATTGCGATGGTAAATGCGCCAGCCGCCTTGGCCGCCATAAGTGAGTTGATTGTATCCTTGCTCGAGCCAGATTCCGAAATTGCCAGTGCGACTTGCTTCGGCCCGAGATTCACTGCACTCATGACGGCGAGATGTGGGTCGTCCAGCACGCGCGACACCAGTCCGAATCGAACAAACAAGTAATGCGCGTATCGGGCCACATTCGCAGAGCCGCCGAACCCGTACAGATCTATGCTTTTTGCTCGTATGATCTGTTTTGCCGCCAATTCGAGAGCGGCGTGGTTCAACAGGTCTTTTGTCTGCTTGAGCGCGGTGATGGCCGTCGACAGCGTGTCGTCGATGACGTCACCAGACGGGCTGGCGTGTCTGATTGTCTGGTGAGTGGAGAGTTCGATCCCCAATGCCAGTTTGAAACGCTGGAAGCTCGAAAATTTGATGTCTCTACAGAACCTCAAGACGCTCGCTTCGCTCGATCCGGATCCGTCAGCAACCTCCGTGATAGTTTGGTTCACGACCTTCGCGGGATCGTTAAGGACGTACTCACTGATGCGAAGGAGCGCCGGACTGAGGCTGGGCTGAGACGAACGCAAGCGCGCCAAGATCTTTTCCTGCATTTACGATTCCCTTGATGTCGCCGAGCTCCAGCTCCCTAGGCTTGATTGACACAGGCAGTGAAAGCAATAGGAATTTTTCAGCAGATTGCCAAGCCGTGAACATTGTTTTCGTTAGAGCCCCCAGCCGCCTGCCAGCCTTTTTGCACGGCATTTGACCATCATCGCCGCGCGGGGAAAAAGTCGCGCATGATGAAAAAAACCATCTTTGACAGACGAAAAAAAAGTGATATTCCTTCAGCGAGAGACTGGGACCGCGGCCGCTGGGCGCGAATGCGAACAGAGATGACGAGATGGGTTCTATATCGATTGGTGTCGACATCGGAGGCACCAAAACGCATTTGAGAAGCTGCCTGGAACAGGGCATGGGCCGCGACTTGGTGGTGAGGACCAGTGAATGGCGTTGTGGAGCCTATGACCACGATATTCCTGGACTAATCGCGCTAATCAGCGGATTTGCGGATGGCGCCACTCCCAACGGCATCGCGATTGGCTCTCATGGATGTGATGATGAGGCCGAGTGTGCCATCCTGCAAAAACCACTTTCCAATCATTTTGCCTGCCCGTTGAGGGTCGTCAACGATGCAGAGCTATTTCCCCTAGCCATGGGGCTTTCCAGCGGAATTGGTGTCGTCGCGGGAACTGGCTCAATCGCCGTTGCTCGGGACCAGAAAGGCAGGATGCATGTCGCAGGCGGTTGGGGCTGGGCAATCGGAGACGAAGGGAGCGCTCCCGGTTTAGTACGTGAGGCTGGTCGAGCAGTGCGACGGCACATTGACCTCGGAGGGGCAAGGTCAGAGCCGCTTGTCGAAGCGCTTTGTGAGGCATTTGGACTGAATAGCCCCACGAACATCGGCACCGCTATCGCGAAGGAAGGCGGTGCCTCGGCTCTGGGGCGACACGCACCCGTTATCTTCTACGCAGCCAATGAAGGCTCGTCGTTGGCTAAGCGCGTTATTGACGAGGGCGCAGCGGCCCTGACCCAATTAGTTCACCACCTGAAGTTGGCGGGCGTGTCCGACAAAGACGTGGTGGTAGGCGGAGGGGTCATCCTCGCCCAGCCACTTTTAGCCAATGCGTTCTCCCATCAAATTTCCGATCGTTTCGGGGCGACAGTGGCGGTCACCTTCCTCGACAAGCCGCCGGTCTTAGGCGCCTGCGTCTTGGCGCGGCAACTTTGCAGTGCCGGGGATGGCCCAGAGACCTCAATTGTCTCTCAACATATGGATATCCAATGATTTACAGGTCAACGATCGCCCGTCAACCCAATCAGTTTCGCCATACCTTGGAAGTGGTCGGAACGCAGCTTCGCGACCTTGATCTCGCGCCATTTGAAAAGGGGACTGTCGTCGTTACAGGAATAGGCGCGAGTTACGAGGCAGCGGGGGTAGTGGCCGGTGAGCTGCAACGCCGCGGCAGACGAGCAAATACTTGGCGCGCAGTCGATCTCATGGAGCCGGGGGACCCTGGCGACGCGATCATAGTCTTTTCTGTCGGAGGAAGAAGCATCGAGCCAATCGCTGCACTCACCATCCACAGCACGTTACCATCCCTCGCGATTACAAGCGGAGGCAACGACCCGCTGTCACGCACCGCTTCGGCAGCACTTCGCTTCGAGTCCGGTCCGGATTCACTGCCGTCGAGCACCGGCTACACAGGCTCGCTGCTGGCAGGCGGGCTGCTGATAGATGCGCTCTGCGGTGAAGACAGCTTCAATTGGAACGACATTCCTCTGATAGCAAGCGAGGTCTTGGAAACCTCTGCGAAAAAGATGGCACGCATTGGAGAAATGTTTCATGACCAGCGGGCGATCGATTGCGTTGGCGCGATATCGGCTTTGGGTACGGCGGGCGAGGCTTGTTTGCTCATTCGCGAGGCTGCGAGGGTGCCCACCGGCGTCGCAGACACGCTGCACTACTTGCACGGGCCGATGG
>NZ_RZOF01000420.1:0-4901 GCF_003998955.1 Mesorhizobium sp. M4B.F.Ca.ET.017.02.2.1
CGATGAGACCCAGCGCCGGGACCTAAATCCCGAAGAGATCCTTCCACCCGCCGATGTGCTGACACGATCGAACTGGGACATTCCGGGATAGCGGAACTTACCAAAACGCTGGCGGGACAGCACCCCCCTCTGGCCTGCCGGCCATCTCCCCCTCAAGGGGGGAGATTATTCGCTCCGCCGCCTTCGCCAATTTCGAACGCTGCGAGGGTGCGCGCCGGCGCTGAAACCGCAAATCTCCCCCTTAAGGGGGAGATGCCCGGCAGGGCAGGCTCGCGTCAGCCTTAGATCAACTTCTCTAGCGTGATCGGCAAATCCCTTACCCTCTTCCCCGTCGCATGGAACACCGCGTTGGCGATCGCCGGCGCGACGCCGACGATGCCGAGCTCACCCACGCCCTTGCCGCCGAGCGCGGAGGAGTGCGGGTCGGGAATGCCGACCGAGATCGTCTGAATATCCGGAATGTCGGCATTGGTCGGGATCATGTAGTCGGCGAGGTTGCCGTTGACGATGCGGCCGTGGCGGCGGTCGACCAAGCCTTCTTCCAGCAGCGCCTGGCCGATGCCCATGATGATGCCGCCCTTCCACTGGCTTTCCGCCAGCTTCGGATTGTAGAGCCGGCCGGAATCCAGCGCCGACACCACGCGCGACACCCGCACCGTGCCGAAATCCTCGTCGACCCTGACTTCGACGAAATGCGCGCACCAGGAATGGCGCGAATAGTCGCCTTCGGTGTGCGGGATCGACATGGCGATAGTGGTGTAGTTCTTGTAGCGCTCCTCCGCCGTCGCGTTCGCCGGCATGGAGTCGCCCTTGGCCTCGATCTTCTCGCGACCGACGGCGGACAATAGCTCGGCGATCGACAGCTCCGGCCCTTCGCCGCGCGGCGAGGCGATGCGGCCGTCCCTGACCACCAGCGTGTTCGCCTGCAGCGCATGGAAGGGCGAGCGCGGATCGGCGATCGCCAGCCCGATCAGCTCGTCGAGCGCCTGGCTGGCCGCCTTGTAGACGGCGCCGGTCATGACACCGGCAAGCCTGGAGCCACCTGCAACGCCGGCGCGAGCGAAGTGGGAATCTCCCAGCTTCACCGACACCTGTTCCACCGGCACGCCTAGTGTCTCGGCCGCCGTCTGCGCCAGGATAGTATAGGTGCCCTGGCCCATGTCGATGGAGGAGCTTTCGACCTCGACCGAACCGTCGGCGAGGATGTTCACCACCGCCTCGCCATGGGCGCGCCGCACCGGATAGGTGCCGGCCGCGACGCCCCAGCCGATCAGGTGATGGCCGTCGCGCATCGAGCGCGGCGCGGGCGAACGCTTCGCCCAGCCGAAGGCTTCCGCGCCGGCCGCGAAGGCCTCGCGCAACTGGCGTGTCGACCATGCCTTCCTGGCGTGCGGGTCTTCCTCGGCGTAATTGCGCAGCCGGATCTCCAGCGGATCGATACCGAGCTCATAGGCGAGCTCGTCGATCGCGCTTTCGATGCCGAAGGCGCTGGGGTTTTCGCCCGGCGCCCGTTTGGCTCCCGGCACCACGGTGTTGACCCGCACGACATTCTGCTTCGAGGAGAAATTGGGCGTGGCGTACATGATCGAGGTAACGGAGCCGAGTGGCTCGACCCACATGCCGTCGACCGCCGTCTCGTTGACGCCGCGATGCACGATCGACTGGATCTTGCCATCGCGATCGGCGCCGATCGCCACGGTCTGCCTTGTCGCGGCGCGGCCGCCATAGGAGGTAAAATTCTGCGGCCGGGTCAGCATCAGCTTGACCGGCCGTCCCAGCATCTTTGCCGAGGCCGCCGCCACCGCGCTGTGCGCCAAGGCGAGCGCCTTCGAGCCGAAGCCGCCGCCAATATAGGGCGAGACCAGCCGCACGTTCTCGAACGGGATCGCGAACCATTCGGCATAGGTGCGCGCCATGCCGTCGAGCCACTGGCTGGGCTCCCAGATGGTGAGCGCCTCGCCCTGCCAGCGCGCGATCAGCCCATGAGGTTCCATCGCCGCCTGGAACTCGCGCGGCGTGTTGTAGGCGGCGCAGACGCGCACCGGCGAGGCGGCAAAGGCGGCTTGGGCGTCGCCCCACTCCTTGGTCATGGCCTCGATCGGGATGCCGTCGCCGGCCTTGGGGTCGCTGAGGTCGACGATGGCCGGCGTCTCGTCATAGATCACCTTGACGAGGGCGGCCGCCGCGACTGCCTGCTCGAAGGTCTCGGCCACCACCGCAGCGACATGCTGGCCGGAATAGGTGACCACGCGGGCGAGCGGGCAATAGGGGACGTCGGGCGGTGGCGTGCCGAACCAGTCCGACGCCGTCCTCAGCGGTATGATGGTGTCCGGCGTCAGCGCCAGCAGCACGCCTGGCGCGGTCTCGGCCGCGCGCGTGTCGATCGAAAGGACCGTGCCGGCGGCGACGGTGCTTTCCACCATCACCGCATGCGCCAGCCCTTCGAGCTGCTGCTCGACGGCGTAGTGGGCCGCGCCGGTGATCTTGGCCGGGCCGTCGACGCGCGACAGCCGACCGCCGACCGCTTCCAGGCGCGCGCTGTCGGAGGCGGCGTGTTTCATCTCATGAACGGTCATGCCGTCTCTCCCAATTTGAGGATGGCTCTGGCGACGACGCGCGGCGCGAGCTCGATCTTGTAGTGGTTGGCGCCGTGGTCCACCGCGCCGTCCATGGCAAGTTCGCTGGCCTTGCGGACTGTGGCCTCGTCGAACGTCTTGCCTCTAAGCGCGTCTTCGACTGCCCGCGCCCGCCACGGTTTCGTGGCGACGCCGCCGAGCGCGACGCGGATCTCGCGGATGGTGCGGCCGTCGCCTTCGAGTTCCAGCCCGACGGCGGCACTCGCCGCTGCGAACTCATAGGACTGGCGGTCGCGGACCTTGAGATAGGTCGAGCGCCTGGCTGCGGCCGAGCCGGGGATCTCGATGGCCGTTATCACCTCGCCGGGGCGGATGTCGTGCTCACGTTCGGCCGTGGCGCCCGGCGCCAGAAAGAAGTCCTCGACCTTGAGCCGCCTCTCGCCGAGATGGACCTCGGCGTCGAAGGCAACGAGCGCGATGGCGAGATCGCCCGGATAGGTGGCTATGCAGGCCTCGCTGGTGCCGAGCACGGCATGGCCGCGCGTCACCCCGCCAATCGCCGAGCAGCCGCTGCCGGGCGCGCGCTTGTTGCAGGCCGGGAAGTTGGCGGGATCGCGGAAATAGGGGCAGCGCGTGCGCTGCATTAGATTGCCGCCGATGCTCGCCATGTTGCGCAGCTGCGCCGAGGCTGCCTGCCAGAGTGCTTCCGAAACGGCCGGGAAGCGGCCCTTGATCTCGGCATGGTCGGCGACATGGCTCATTTTCGCCAGCGCGCCGATCACGGCGCGGCCGGCGCTGACATCGATGGCGTCGAGCCCCTTGATATGGCTGATGTCAATGACAGCGGAAGGTTCGGCGACGCCGCATTTGGCGAGGTCGACCAGCGTCGTGCCGCCGGCGAGCAGCATGGCGCCGGGAAGGGCGGCGGCGTTGCGTGCAGCTTCCACGCTGTCGGCACGAAGGTAGGAAAAGTCTCTCATGAGCGGAGCCCCTCTGCTGCATGGCGAACGGCGGCGACGATGTGCGGATAAGCGCCGCAGCGGCAGAGATTGCCGGCCATGTATTCGCGGATTTCTTCGTCGGAGCCGGCATGACCTTCGCGGATGCAGGCCACCGCCGACATGATCTGGCCGGGCGTGCAATAGCCGCACTGGAAGGCGTCCTGCTCGAGGAAGGCTGCCTGGACGGCGTTGAGCGTGCCGTCTTCGCCCGCCAGTCCTTCGATGGTGGTGACGGAACGGCCCGCGACTTGCGCGGCGAGCGTCAGGCAGGCCAGCACGCGCTCGCCGTCGATATGCACGGTGCAGGCGCCGCACTGACCGTGGTCGCAGCCCTTCTTGGTGCCGGTGAGATGGAGACGATCGCGCAGCGCGTCGAGCAGGGTGACGCGCGGCTCGATGTCGAGCGCGTGGTCGCGGCCGTTGATGGTGAGATGGATGGAGAGGGTGGTGGGGCTGATGGTCGATTGGTCATTCATGAGGCGTCGGGCTCCAATTGCTGGACGCTAGGCGGATGGAAATGGGGCTTGGCAGGCGAGGGGCAAGGCGTGGAAGCTGCTAATCTCCCACCTTGTGGGGGAGATGCCCGGCAGGGCAGAGGGGGGCGCGAAAGAACGCGGCGATTGTGACTATGTCCTTGAGAGGAAACCTGAAATGCGAACGCGTTTGTCGCGGGCTGCGACGTCGGCGGGACAACGCCCCCCTCTGGCCTGCCGGCCATCTCCCCGACGAGGGGGAGATCGGCAGTTCCGTCGTCCAGCGGGCAACCGAATTTTGCTCCTCTCGAACACGTGACATACCGGTCCCCCTGATTATATGATAAAGGTGCTCCACTAAAACGGAGGCGCCTCCGTTTATTTACGTGGGGGCTGACCGGCCACGGTTCAAGCCCCAATCGACCCGTGGAGACAAAATTGGCTGAAAGGCCGCTAGCTACCACCGAGAGGCAGCCCGCCACGCCAGCGCCAAAACCGCTGCGCGCAGACGCCCAGCGCAATCGCGACAAGCTTGTCGAGGTGGCGGCGCAGGCTTTTGCGACCGACGGCGTCGACGCTTCGCTGGAGGAGATCGCCCGCCAGGCAGAGGTCGGCATCGGCACGCTCTACCGCCATTTCCCGACCCGCGAGCATTTGGTCGAAATCGTCTACCGCCGCGAGGTGGAGGCGCTCTGCCTGGCGGCGGAAGAACTGGCCCGCGATCACCCGGCCGATGTCGCGCTGGAGCTTTGGATGCAGCGTTTCGTCGACTACATCGCCACCAAGCGCGGCCTCGCGACCAGCCTGCGGCTCTTGCTCAACACCAACTCGACGCTGTTCTCCGACACCTC
>NZ_RZOF01000421.1:0-4884 GCF_003998955.1 Mesorhizobium sp. M4B.F.Ca.ET.017.02.2.1
GCGTCTCGCCTGCCGGCGCGCCTTCGGTGTCGGCGCGGTGGCGCGACGCGCGTCGGGTTGGCGCCCCAGGGAATGTCCCGTTCCGGCCAATGGATCTGGTAGAGATCGATGTAGTCGGTGCCGAGCTTGGTCAGCGACTTCTCGACGGCGTCGAAAATGTCGGCGCGCGCCAGCTTCGACGGGCGGTCGCCGCGAAACCAAATGTTGCCGGTGCGACCGACCACCTTCGAGGCGATGATCACCTTGTCGCGATTGCCGTTGGCCTTCATCCAGCTGCCGATGATCTTCTCGGTCCGCCCCTGCGTCTCCGCCTTGGGCGGGATCGGGTACAGCTCGGCCGTGTCGATGAAATTGACGCCGCGCTCAAAGGCCAGGTCCATCTGCGCATGGCCTTCGGCCTCGGTGTTCTGCTGGCCCCAGGTCATCGAGCCCAGGCAGATTTGAGACACAAGAAGATCGGTCCGACCGAGACGGCGTTTATGCATGGGAATTTCTCCGGCGGGGAACTTTTTTGCGCGAAGCGCAGGAGGAAATCCGACCATAAAGCAAAGGGCGGGTGTTCTCCAAGCCCGGCCCGGACGACTTTTGCGTGAACTTGTAGAGGGCTAGCGCCGGGCTCCGGCCACGGCGCGCCGCTTGGCTTCATCGATCAGCATGTTGGCCACCTGCATGCGGATCATGGCGCGCTGGCGCAGATGCGGGGCAACGCGGTCCGGGTGGTTGGCGAAAGCGAAGCTGCGCCGCATGCGGCCGAGGTCGGCGCTCTTCACCGGATGATCGAGGCCAAGCTCGGCGGCGATCGCGTCGGGGTCGATCGGCGGCAGTTTTTCCTCCGGCCTTGCCTGCTCGCCGGCCAACGCCAGCTTGGCCTGATCGAGCAGCGCGGCGAATTCGGCGGCGAGATCGGCGCCTGCCTCCCGGTATTCGGCCGCGAACGTCTCGCCGGCAACCTTGATGCGGCCGGAATGAAGCTCGTCCGCCACCGAGAGATAGTCGAACGGAATTGTCGGCCGCGCCGCCGCCTCATCGCCTGCCTCGGCCTTGTCGGAGGCAACGAAGAGATCGTCGAGCAAGGACGCGAAATCCCGCTTGGCTCCGGTGCCGATGTCAGCCTCCCGTCTCGTCAAGCACATATGTGAGACGGTCGCACCATAGAGCTTGCTCGTTAAAAATGAATGCCTTCGACGTTAACCAGTTTAGCCGTTCGCCAGCGCCATAGCAAAAAAGCCGGACTGCATTTCATGCAGCCCGGCAAGGTCGCCAGGAGTGGCGAGGAAAAAGCCGGCCATGGGCCGGCACCACGCCTACGTTCGACAGACCGTAAAAGTTTCAAAAAAAATCGATTGTGACGAAAAAAATCGTCCGGGCATGGCTGCCATGCAATTGCTGCACTGCACAATTTTAATATTCGCCCTATATGTTTGAGTCGGGAGGACCAACTAGGGGCCATGGATCATGGGGTTCTTCACCGAAATGTTCGCGCGGCCGCGGCCGCAGGACCATCAGCGCTACCGCGCAGCCTTGGCGCTGCTGCATTCAATGAGCAATGCCGACCGCGCCGACATCGGCATCAAGCCAGCCGATTTCCCGCGTATCGCGCGCGAAATGTCCACGCGCTGAGTCTGTCCAGCAAGAGGTTTCCCGGCAGCACCGGGAAACCTCAAGACTTTCAACGTCCCAGAAAAACCGCCTTGCCGAGTGGCACGCCGTTGTGCCGCAGGATGTCGTAGGCGGTGGTCACGTGGAAATAGAAGTTGGGCATGGCGGCGTGGAGCAGGTATAGCAAGCCCGGCATCGAGACTTCCCGCCCGCCGAGCCGGAGTTCGATCGTGCGCTCTTCCGAGTTATTCAGGTCGGCTGCCGAAAACGTCGCCAGATGATCGACCGTCTTGGCGATGCGAGCCTGCAGGTCGGCGAAACTCGCTTCATTGTCCTCGTATTTCGGCACCTCGCGGCCGGCGAGCCGCGACGGCGCGCCCTTGGCGTGATCGGTGGCGATC
Source organism: Mesorhizobium sp. M4B.F.Ca.ET.017.02.2.1 (assembly GCF_003998955.1). Classification (NCBI taxonomy): domain Bacteria; kingdom Pseudomonadati; phylum Pseudomonadota; class Alphaproteobacteria; order Hyphomicrobiales; family Phyllobacteriaceae; genus Mesorhizobium; species Mesorhizobium sp. M4B.F.Ca.ET.017.02.2.1. Next base: position 2,001 of record NZ_RZOF01000421.1, read on the forward strand.
TGCACCTGCCTGGTCAGCGCGAACATGTCGGGGGCCAGCCGCGCGGTCAGAAAGACCTGCGGGTCGATCTTGCGATCGGCCGCGTTCTGTTCGGCCAGCGACAGCACATTGGAGAGTGACTTCAGCCTGGCCGAAAACACGGGCACCGAGGCGTCATACATCGAAATCGTCATCTTGCTTTCTCCCAGTCGAGCGACGGGAGCTAGCGCTTCCACAAGCGATTCTTCAAGCGTCACCGCGCCGCCGCAATCACCATGCTAGGTGTTTCCATCTGGAGTGGAGGATCCCGATGAGATGCGCCTTTCTTGCAGCGACCGCTTTCTTCTCCATCGCCGTAACGGGCCAGCAGGCGCTCGCCGCCGACCCACCCTATATCGACGATCGCTCGGACGCTGCCGCGGTCATCCGCTCGCTCTACAGCGCCATCAACCGGCATGAATTCGCCCGCGCCTGGGGCTACTACGGCGATACCAAGCCGGCAAAGGATTTCGACGCGTTCGTCAAAGGCTATGACGGCACCGATACGGTCGAGGTGAAGACGGGCGCGGTATCCGACGAGGGTGCGGCTGGCAGCATCTACTACAGTGTCCCGGTTGCCATCCAGGCGACCGACAAGAAGGGCGAGGCCAAGGTTTTTGCCGGCTGCTATACGCTGCGCCAGGTCAACGGCCAGATCCAGGAACCGCCGTTCCAGCCGATCTTCATCGACAAGGGCGCGCTGAAGCCATCGACCGCCGATTTCGAAGAGGCCGTGCCGGCAAGCTGCGGCGACGGCCCGCCGCCGCCGAAGAAGGACGAGGCGCTGGAGCAGGCGAAGAAGGCGTTCGCTGCCACCTATGCCGGCCAGTGCGACAAGGAGCTGTTCGAGCAGGAGCCCGAGTTGTTTTCGATCAAATACAGGGACAAGAGCGCGGCCGAAGGCGACCCCGAGCGGGAAACGCGGCTCTTCCATTTCGCCTGCTCGGCCGCCGCCTACAATGAAAGCTCCATCTACTACATCTACGACGACGTCTCGGGCGTCAGGCAGTTGCAGTTCGCCGAGCCGGAAATGGACATCCGCTACGCGAACAACGACAGCGACGGCAAGGTGGAGAGCGTGCACGTCGTCGGCTTCCAGGCGACAGGCTGGGCCGTCAATTCCGCTTACGACGACGCCACCAAGACGATCACCACCTTCAACAAGTGGCGCGGCGTCGGCGATGCCTCGTCGTCGGGAACCTACCTGTTCCGCAACGGTGATTTTTCCCTCGTCCAGTACGACGTCGATGCATCATACGATGGCGAGCAGAACCCGCAGGCCGTCGTCGACTACAACACCGCGCCCTGAGGCAATCCCGGTTTCACGTCACGGCGCCTTGGAGAGCATCCAGTTGAGCGTGCCGCGCCAGTCGGTCATGCGGATCGGCGTGCCGTGCGTGCCGGTCTCGAAGCGGACGAAGCGGGTCGGATAGGGATAGGCTTTTGACTTTGCAATGATGGAGCGGAAGAAGGCTTCCTGCTTTTCCACGGGAAATACCGGGTCCTTGCTGCCTTGGCCGAAGAAGACGGGCACATGGCGCCTGAAGGCGGGACTGGCGAGAAAGCTTTCGTCCCACAGCGAACCGAGCAGCAGCAGCCCGTCGATGCGTCGTCCTGTGTCGTTGCGCGCGGCAAGCTTCCAGCACAGCGATCCGCCCATCGAGCCGCAGGCGACGAAGATCTTCGCGCCCGGGGACTTCTCGGCGTAGTGATCGATCAGCGCCGCAACCTGGGCGGCGCCCTTGTCGCCGAAATCGGGGAAGTCCGGCGACAGATAGAGGCCGCCATTGGCGGTCATCAGATTCTTGAGGCGGTTGAAATTGCCGCCGAAGGTAAAGTCGTCGACACCTTGCTTGCGGCTGCCACCCTGCCCGTGCAGGTAGAGCACGATGATGCCGGCGCCCTCAGTCTTGCCGACGGCGACATGCCTGACATCGCCGGCGTCGGTCTTCAGCATCAGGTCCTGCTGCAGCTTGCGCACGCCGGTGTCGGTATATTCGCCATGGACGCGCTTTTCCGGCACCTCGTCGCGCTGGTTGATGTCGCGCATCTCGCGATAGTCGATGACGGTGTAGGCGCCATTGTCGCCGGACGACAGCGTCGCCGGATAGGCGAACAGATCGTCCTTGTAGGGTTTTAGCTCGAGCGCGCCGGCATCAACAGCGGACAGCGAAAGAGCGATCGAGGTTAACAGCGTGCGGGAGACTTGAAAGCGATTGGCCATGCCGCAGGCATGCGTGCTTCGGCTTCGCTTTGTCAATCCTGCAGCACGCCGCCGGCGCCTTCCAGCGCCTCGCGCGTATCGACGTCGACCGAGGCGGCGTTGCCGATCTCGACATCGACGACATCAAGGCCCCCGGCTTCGACCAGGTGGCGCGCGCCGGTGTCGCCTTCGAGATGGGCGATGGCCCCAAACAGCGAACGAGGCAGCAGCACCGGATTGCCGCGCCGGCCATCGTGCGCCGCGCGCACCACCGAGCGGCCGCCGGATCTGCGGAAGGCTTCGATCAGCCTGTCGAGATCGGCGGAGGACACGCCGGGCATGTCGCCAAGGACGATCATGGCGCCGGCAGCATCGGCCGAAACCTTGGCGATGCCCGCCTTCAATGACGAGGACAGGCCGTCGGCGAAATCGGGATTGTCGGCCAGGATGACATCGAGACCGCTTAAAGTGGCGAGCACCCGCTCGCGCTGATGGCCAGTGACGACAATGGTGCTGGATGCCCTGGAGCCCAGTGCTCTCTCGGCGGCGCGGCGGACCAACGGCTTGCCGTCGAACAGTGCCAGCAGCTTGTTCGGCCCGCCCATGCGGCTGGAGCGGCCGGCTGCCAGAAGCACGATCTCGACCTTCGGCCCGGTTCCCTCG